>CAZZDD010000026.1:0-7005 GCA_964652185.1 uncultured Candidatus Peribacteria bacterium
CACGCCGATGAGGTGGAGGATACCGAAGCGGACCCACGTTCCGGGGTCGATCAGCGCCGTTACCAGGCTGACGAGCATCGCGGCGCTGAGGATCTGCCATCCGCGTCGCCAGCCGCGTTCGTAGGCGTTCTCCGACCGCGTCCAGAACCCCGCGCTGATGCCCGACACGACCAAGAAGAGCGATGCCACGCCCACTTGAAAGACTTTCCATGCGCCGCGGTTCACGTTGAGGTCCCATCCATAGAGCACGTCCAGATCGTAGGCGGCGTGATAGACGACCATCGCGACGATCGCGAGTGAGCGGAGGAGGTCGAGCCAGCGCAGGCGCATATTAACGGGCGGAATCACGCGGCCACAATAACCAGATCGCGATGAGCGCGAACAGCACCGCGATGATGCGGATGAGGGGCAGGAATTGCCCGAGGATCGCAAACGCCGTGCCGAGACCGATGAAGGTGATGGGCAATGCGAGGCACACAGGGCAGAGGAGCGCGAGGCCGCCGAGCATGCCGGCCAGACCCACGGAACGCTTCACGCCCACGGGGCACGAGCCATTGCGGCGGCGCCACCCGAAGAGGCCCGAAGCCAACGAGAGAAGCACCGTGAGGGTCGCAGTGTACGTGAGCTCGAAGGGCGTTGCGGGAACGCGCGGCAGTTCGGGGATCGGGAGTGTGACGAGACGTAGTTCCCATGCGAAGAAGACGCCGGTCACTGCGAAGACGACGACGAACCATATCCAGAACGTCGCGGAGCGGAGGAAGCGGAATTCGAGCTTACCCATGATACGGACAATCGGTACCGGTGCAGGTCACGGCTTTATCCTTGAACGGACAGGATCCGCCGTTCGCGAAGACGGTGCCGCTGCTGAATACGACGGCGGAATAGCCGACGACGAGTCCGAGGATTCCGAGCGCGATGATGAGCCATGGCGACTTCTGCATCTCGGCAGTGAGTATAGCAAATCGCGTACTATGAAAACACCCGCCTTGTGGGCGGGTGTTTTTGTATTCATGAGGAGGGGATACCTCTCTATTACGCCTTGCTGGCCATGAAACAAGCCTTGCACAGGACCGGGCGTCCACCCTCGCTTTCCGGGCGGGGCTTGAACGGGACCTGGCAGGCCGCACCGCATTGAGCACAAACGGCGTCGTGGAGTTCACGTTCACCGCCCATACCGCCGCCGCGCTGGCTCTTGCGAGCATCGCGACAGGCCTTGCAGCGCTGGGGAGCCGACAAGTTGCGCTCGGCGTAGAACGCTTGTTCGCCTTCGGAGAAGTCGAACTGTGCACCGCAGTCGCGGCACGGGATCTGTTGATCAGCCATATGCTGAGAAGAAAAAAAGGAAGTAAGACGCATCGTCTCCATTCCTTTCTGTATCGTGTGACCGACGTAGTGAGGACTGGACGTTTGCTAAGGCCAGTATCCTCGTGTTACGGCTTATTGTCAATTTATTTGCGTATAACCGCGAGAATTGGCAATCGTCGCCTTCGGGATTCGCTGAAACAGGACTTTAGAAGCCCTGTTCACTCATCAATTCCTCGAGCGTCATGCTGTCGTTCGGAGCCGTGATCGACGGGGCGGAGGACAAAGCTTTCGTCGAGCCCGTGAAGGTGAATGAGCCCTTTGTGCCGCCCTGCGTCGTCGTGACGCTGATCGAATTGGTCATCGCGTCGAAGATGCCGCGGACGACATCGACCGTGATCGTGGCGTCGAGCGTCGTGGAGCGGATGTGCTTTCGCATCGTCGCGTTGTACGACTGTGAGTAGCCGCTCGTGGAACGCATGATGAGCGCGAGGAGGCGGCGCTGTTTTTCCTTGGGGATCGTGATGGTGTAACGGCTGCCGCCGGAGATCGACGACTCGGCGATCGAGAAATACGGTTCGAAGCGGGAGACGGACGGCGTGCGCGTCGGCTTTTCGGCGTACATGGACGGGTCGGCGGGCATCGCGATCCACACGCCGAGGTACGGATCGACGATGGCTTCGTACGCGGCGAGCGAGCCGGTGAGCGCCACGTCGTCGAGCTTCGCGTAGAGCGTTTCATCCACGATGCGGATGTCGATGGTGCCGTGGATCGTCGAACGGTCTTCAAGCGTCGCGTCGATCGTCATGCCGATGTCCATCGCGGCGTCTTCCAATTTTTCGATCGTGCCGTTGTGGCTGCCCTCGATCGCGATGGTCGCTTTGTTCTTCCCATCGGATGTCTTCAGCGTGCCGTTGAAGCTGAGCGGCTTCTTGTTCTGCTCCACGATCTTCACGATGTCGCGCAAGCGCAGGGTCTTTGCGGCAACGGCGGCATCGGCTGCGAACGGTGCGACCAAAGTGAGGACACAGAGGGCGGAGGCGAGGCGGACGGAGAGACGCATGGAGGGGTGGGGATGAAAGGATGATACACGAAAAAGGACCCTTTCGGGCCCTCTTTCTTAGAATGATGTCGTCGTTGTCATCCCGAGCTTGCCGAGGGATTACTTGAGCGTGACCTTCGCGCCGGCTTCCTCGAGCTTCTTCTTCATGTCGTCGGCGTCGGCCTTGGCGACGTTCTCCTTGATGACCTTCGGAGCGCCGTCCACGAGACCCTTGGCTTCGGCGAGACCGAGGCCCGTGATTTCCTTCACGACCTTGATCACGGCGATCTTCTGGCCGCCTGCTTCCGTGAGCTCGACGTTGAACGTCGACTTCTCGGCGCCTGCATCGCCACCGCCGCCGCCTCCACCGCCGCCAGCCATGGCGACCGGTGCCGCGGAGATACCGTAGACAGTTTCCATGTATTTCACGACGTTGTTGAGCTCGATGACGTTGAGCTTCTCCAGGGCGTCGATCACCGCCTTTTCACCGGCGGTCAGTTCTGGCTTTTCGGACATAAACGTGGGGGAATAGAAAAAATAAGAAAGGATTACGCTTGGGGTTCCGTCGCGGGAGCCTCAGCAGCAGGAGCTGCGGGCGCTTCTTCGACGGCGGGTGCGGGGGCTGCCTCAGCAGCGGGAGCTTCTGCGGCCGGAGCGGCTTCCGCAACGGGTGCGGCAGGAGCCTCTACCTTCGGTTCTTCTTTAGCGGGTTCGGCCTTCATTTTCGCGAGCTCCGAGAGACCGCGGGCGAACGACGATAGCGGACCCTGACACATCGCCATGAACATACCGAGCAGCGCTTCGCGACCCGGGATCTGGGCGATTTGGATGGCTTGTTCCTTCGAGATCAGTTTGCCTTCCCAGATGCCGCCGATCAGCTCGACCTGCTTGTGGGTCTTGGCGAACTTGAAGGCGATCTGGCCGCCCGTGAGCGGATCTTCGAACGAGAAGATGCACGCGACGGCGCCGTCGAGGAGTTCCTCGGGCGGTTCGGGCATGTTCAGTTCCTTGGCGGCGATGCGCATAAGGTTCTTCTTCGCCACCTTCATCTCGGCGTTGCCCTTTTTCAGGTTGCCGCGGAGTTCGGAGACGTCGGCGACGGTCATGCCGATGTAGTGGGCGAACATGATCGACTTCGCCTTCTGCATTTTCTCTTTGAGGTCCTTAAGGATCTCTACCTTTTGCGCTTTGGTGACGGCCATGGGGAGTGGGGGTTTCGAAAAAAGAGGTAGCAAGGGTGCTGCCTGAGGCGAAATCGGCTTATAAACCAAATCGCTGGCTCCCTTACGACCGGGAGACCAGCGAGGCAAACGGCACGAATCACCAAGCCGGAGCCGGATGAGCGATGCTGTGTGCCTCGGAGGGGCTTACCTTCGGACTGCGTCCTAATGCCCTCGGTCTTCGGTCGAGCCCCTACCTTATCAGATCGCCAGAGAGAGTCAATGGGAATAGACTCGAATCATGCAGATTGTTCTCCAAAAAGTGCTTTCCGCCGCTGTTACGGTCGAAGAAAAGCGGATCGCGTCGATCGGTCGGGGATATCTGATCCTTTTCGGTGTGGGCCATGGCGATACGGCTGAGATGTGTGATTGGCTCGCGAAGAAAGTCGCGGCAGTGCGGCTTTTCCCTGGTGAGGACGGGAAGATCAACGACAAGACAGTGAAAGAGGTTGGTGGGGGTATTCTGGTCGTTTCTCAATTTACGCTGCTTGGATCGGTCGAAGGCAGCAATCGACCAGATTACACGGCGGCCGGTCCGCGCGACCTGGCCGAGCGGCTCTATCTGCGCTTCGTGGAGCGATTGCGCGCGGAAGGCGTGCGTGATGTTCAAACCGGCGAATTCGGTGCTTCTATGGCAGTGGAAAGTGTGAATGACGGTCCGGTGACTTTGTTGCTCCGGCGTTGAGAATTCCTGCTACCATCCCCGTCAGATGGCATTGGCAACCACCGTGGTCCGGGCCGATTGGGAGGCGCTACTACGCTCTCTCCCCGCGACAGTGGACCGGACGGTTGCGGAGCGCGCGTTCGCGGATGCCGAGAAAGCGTATGAGGGAAAGACGCATCGCACGGGTATTCCGCTCGTTGATCACTGCGTGGAATTGCTCCGTGAGCTTGCGCCCTTTTCGCCTGATACCGAGTTGGTGGTCGTATCGCTGTTGCACCACGTACCCGAATTCCACACGTGGAACTTTGCCGAGATCGAAGCCCGTTACGGCGAGCGCGTGCGCGTGATGCTCGGCGAGATCCACGTGCTCCGCCACCTCACGACGCATAACCGCCGCGTGTCGGTCGAGCGATTGCGTTTGAACTTTTTCCGCGTGAGCAAAGATGCGCGCGTGTTCATCTACATGTTGTGCCACCAGCTCGTGACCCTGCGCTACTTGGATCGTTTCCCTGCTGCTGAGCGGCGTCGCATTTGCGGCGACGTCCTCCAGCTCTACGCGCCTGCCGCAGCGCGGTTGGGCATGTATTCGATCAAGCATACCCTCGAGGATGCCGGCTTCCCAGTGCTGTACCCGGTTGATCACGAACGCATCACGGAGCAGCTCCAGGCGTTGCGCGAAAAGCATGGATCGTTCCTGCGCGACACCGCGAAGGCGGTCGAGAAGGAACTCCGCGAGCAGGGCCTGAAGGTGAAAGTCGAAGGGCGCGAGAAGCACGCCTACAGCATCTTCCAGAAAATGCGTCACAAGACCGTGACGCACATCGACGGCATTCCGGACCTCTTTGCGCTGCGCGTCGTCGTCGACGCCGAGAGCGACGCGGTCTGTTACCAGGCGCTCGGGTTCCTGCATCGCATGGGCTACCCGGTCCAAAACCGCTTCAAAGACTACATCGCGTTCCCGAAGCCGAACGGCTACCAGAGCGTGCACACCACGCTGCTCGGGTTGCCGAGCGCCCCTCCGGGCATCATGGTCGAGGTGCAGGTGCGTACGACCGCGATGCACCGCGAGGCCAACATCGGCGTGGCCGCGCACTGGAGCTACAAAGAGGCGGGCAAGGGCAGGGCCGAGAAGAGCCTCCGCCTCGTCGAGCGCGCGCCTGCCTGGCCGGCAGGCAAGTTCATTCACGAAAACGACGAAGATAACCCGCGCGCACCGGACCTGCACGACCACATGTTCGTCCTCACGCCGAAGGGCGACGTCGTGGAATTGCCGGAGGGGTCGACCCCGCTCGACTTCGCGTTCCAGGTGCACACCGCGGTGGGGTTGTCGTTCAAGGCCGCGCGCGTGAACGGCTCCATCGTCCCGCTGGATCATCACCTCGAAAACGGCGACATCGTCGAGATCGTTCGCAACAAAGACCCGCGCCCCTCGCCGCGGTGGATCGCGTTGCTCAAGACCGCGTCGGCCCGCAATCGTCTCAAGCGCCACCTCGCGGTGCACGATAGGCCGCAGCTTCTGGAAGACGGCAAGCAGGCGCTTAACACGGAACTCCGCCGCCTGCGCAAGCCGCACCTCGACGCGCACTTCACGCTTCTCAAGTCTCTCGACGGCAAACCCACTACGCTCCTCGAGCGCGAGGACTTCCTCGTGGCCATCGGGCAGGGGAGCATGACAGCCGCGGCTGCGCTCTTGAAGATCGACGACCTCATCGTGAAACGCGAGGAGCCGGCGAAATCCGCCAAAGTGCAGGATAGCATCGCGATGGCGCCTCGCGTGGAGGGCAGCATCCCGATGCCGACGATCATCGCAAAGTGCTGCAAGCCCGAACCCGGCGACGCGCTCATGGGCGTCATCGGCCGCAGCGGCGAAGTGCGCATCCACCGCGGCGCGTGCAACATGCTCAAAGCGGTGAACCCCGAACGGCGCATCCACGCGACGTGGACGGCGCCGGTTAAGAAAGCATCGAAGCGATGAGCTTATCGACCGTCGCCCTCCAGCGGACTTCGTCGTAGAGCGGGTCCTTGGCTTTGATGCGCTCTTCGGCTTCCGTGCGTTCTTCATCGACGAGGTTATCGAGGAAGGCATCGATCGCGGCTTTTTCTTCGTCGGGCGTGACCTCGATCTTCTTCTCGTCGATCAGGTGCGCGATGCCGAGGCGCAGCTTCCAGCGGTTTCCTGCTTCGGTGCGGAGCTCTTCTTCCACTTGTTTGGCGGTCTTACCCTGCGCTTTGAGCGCGTCCTCCACCGTCTTGCCCTGCTGCTCCAGGCGTGTCGCCCATTCTTCCACGAGCGTGCGAAGCTCCTGGTCCACGAGTTCTTCGGGCAGTTCCACGGTCGTCGCGTCGCGGATGGCATCAAGTAATTCACGCTCGCGGCCGATCTTCTGGAACTGCGCTTCCTGCTCTTTGATCGACTGTTCGACCATGTCGCGGAAGGCCTTCGTCGTCGTGTGGTTCAGGTGCTTCTGGGCGAACTCGTCGTTGAATTCCGGCGTCTTCACTTCTTCCACGCTCCGGATCTTCACCGTGAAGGTCGCGGGTTGGTTACGAAGCGATTCGGCCTGGAATTTCTCCGGGAGGGTGAGGGTGAACGTCTTCTCGCCGCCGGACGTGATGCCCACGAGCTGGTCTTCGAAACCGGGAAGCAGGCGACTCTCGCCGATGATGATCTTCTCTTCTTCGGCGCGCAGGCCCGAAATGTCTTTGCCGTCCTTATCGACGGCGGAGAACGCCGCGAGCACGCGGTCACCTTTCTGGGCCGGTCGGTCGACCGCGGC
>CAZZDD010000026.1:7105-28382 GCA_964652185.1 uncultured Candidatus Peribacteria bacterium
GGCCGGAAGCCTTTGATGTTCACGCGGGAGCCCATGCGCTCGAGAGCGGTCTTCTCGGCGTTCGCTGCGATGTCGGCGGGCACGATAACGGTGACGATGCTGCGTCCCGCCTTGTCTCGCTGGATGCTGGAGTTGGTCTCGGCCATAAGGGTGCGTGGGGAGAGCTCAGCCGCGGCTCTTGCGCCAGATGGCCAAGAGCGGAGTGGCGATGAAGAAGGAGGAGTACGTGCCGACGAGCGTGCCGACGATGAGTGCGAGGATGAACCAGCGGATCGACTCGGAGCCGAAGAAGAACAGGGCGAAAAGCATGATCAAGGCGCCGAGACCCGTGTTCAACGTGCGGGTGAGGGACTGGCGGAGGGAGCGTTCCGCGATCTCGGTGAAGTCGCCGCGCTTGCCCTCGGCGAAGAGGTTATCGCGGATGCGGTCGAAGATGACGATCGTGTCGGACACCGAGTAACCCATGATCGAGAGCAGCGCCGAGACGAACAGCGTGTCCATCTGGAAGGTCGTGTAGTGGCTCAGGATCGTGAAGATGCCGAGCGTGATGGCGACGTCGTGGAGGAGGGCGATGATCGCGGCGATGCCGAACGACCACGGCGAGAGGTGGGCCGGGATCTTGCGGAACGCGGCCGCCAGGTAGAGGACGATCGCGATGAGGGCGGCGATGAGGGCATAGAGCGCGCGGATTTTGAGGCTGGCTCCGACCGTCGGGCCGATCGTCGTGTACTGCAGCTCTTGGACCGCGCCGAGGTCTTCCGTGAGCGAGGAGAGCAGTTGGGAGTGTTGTTCCGTCGTGAGGGTCTGGGTGCGGACGAAGTGGCTTTCGCCGCTCGTCGTCACGCTGACGTCGGTCAATGCCACGTCGTTGAAGCGGATCTCGGAGAGCGACGCTCGGAGCTGTTCCTGCGTGACGCCCTCCGGCAGGCGCACTTCGAGGAGCGTGCCTCCCGTGAATTCGATCGAGAGGACCGGTCCGGGCCAGATGAACGCGACGAACGACGCGACCACGAGGAGCGCGGAAACCGGGAGGAAGAAGCCTGCGAGACGGGTGAATGACATAGGGCCTGGAGCGTAGCGTTTGGGTGCCGTGAAGGCAACACGCTCAGAGTCCGCGTATGGACCATTCCACGTATCCTTGGCCACCCGATAGGCCCACGGTGAAGCGTTCGCCGCGGGGTGCGAAGCCGGGGAGCAGGGGGTGCAGCCGGGCCGCGACGTCACTGCTCCATCGAATAGCGGAGGCAAGGTGGTCGATCGGCGCGCCGCTGTCGGATCGTTTCTTGAATGCTTCCGCGTCCGTCGTAAGAACGAACCGTGCGCCGTCGCGTGCGCTGACCAAGGTATCGTTGCCTGCGTTGGTTTCGATGATGGACCAGGGGCCGTCGCTGCGTTCCGTCGTGAGGGCTCCGCCTTCGCTCGAGAGGGTGTGTAGGACGTAGCCTTCGGCGGTGGCAGTCTTCACGGTCGCGCCTGCACGGGTCGGGCCGAAGCCGTCGTGCAACGCGCGCAGGACGCGGTCGGTGTCCGATGCCGATCGGCCCCGGCCTTCGAACGCGAAGACCCGCCGTCCGTCTGCATCGCTGCCGATCTGGAGAAGGGACGTGTCGTGCAAGAGCGCGGAAGCGTTGTAGCGAAGGCTGACGCCGGGCGCGATGTCCGCCAGGAAGGTGGCGGCGAGCGTTTCGGCGACCGTTGTGGTTTCGGACGTGAAAGACGTGGCCATACGCGTGAGTGCGTTCCACGACGGGACGTGCAGCACATGGTCGGGGTTCGCGAGCGCGACGAGCGGGCGTGCCGGTACGGGCGAGAGTCGCGGAGACGGGCGGAGGGGAATGCGCATGTCGAAGCCACCATCGGTCGTATGCGTCGAGATCGGCGTATCGAGGGCGAGGAACGCGCCCATACCTTCTGCAATCTCCGGAGATGCGCGGGGATCAGCCACGTAGACCCATCCGCCCCATGATGCTTCCATGAGCGCTTTGAATACGTCATCGTCGGCCAGCGTCGGACGCTCGTCTTTCAGGAGCGGTTCCAGCATGGGGTTCGATCCGTGCACGCGCGTGAGTCCTGTCTCGGTTCGTACGAGAGAGAGCCAGCCGATCGTGCCGTCTTGCATCCGCACGAGGGCCAGCGCTTCGGTGTTGGGTTCGGGTGCGGGTTGTGGCGGGAGCGACGGATACAGCGTCGAGAGGTCGGGGATAGGGGCTTCGACATAGGCGAGCACCGCATCGGCGGGAATGCGTTGCGCCAGCGAATCGGGCGGGAGCGAAACGATCCACCATGCGACGGCCGCGCCGATCACGCAGAGCGAAACAACGAGAGCGATGAGTATCTGGCGGACGAGGGGGCGCATGATCAGAGAGAGTTGAGACGGTCGCGAGCGCTCTGGAGCGTCGGGTCGAGGTCGAGTGCCTTCTGCAGTTCGGCGCGCGCTTCGTCCTGGCGGTTCGTTTCCATCGCGGTCCATCCGAGGAGGTCATGGGCGATCGCGTTTTCCGGGAAGCGTTGGACCGCTTCCTGTGCGCGGGCGTAGGCCTCTTCGTCTTGGGTCATGCTGAGGCTGGCCGTGACGAAATCGACGAATGTGTCGATGGTCGCGTCGGTCGCTTGGGTCAATGCGTCGAGCTCCTTGAGCGCGAGCTCATTGTTGCCGGTCGCGATGGCTTCGGCCGCGAGCAGGCGGCGTGCTTCGGCTACGGGCGTGAAGCCGTTCTCGATCGCATATTGTAGGTAGGTAATCGCGGCTTGATGATCACCGAGCTTCGAGAACGTCCGCGCGAGGAAGTACTGCACTTCGGGTTTCTGCGGGTCGATCTGGTATGCGCGTTCGAGCGAGAGTTTCGCTTCGTCGGCGCGTTCGCTGGTCAGCTGGCAGTATCCCTGCACGATCCATGCGTCGCGGTAGTCGTCTTGGACTGCGAGCACCTGCGAGAGGATCGGGAGCGCGAGCGCGCATTCGCCGACGTCGGCCAGCGCGCGGGCGAGGAGAGTTTGGCGGTGGGTTTCGGGGCTGCCCTCGAAGAGGTCGTATTCTTCGTACGCTGAGAGCAGCGCGCGGGCGTAACCGCGGAGCGTCGGTTCCCAGCCGCTGAGCGTCGTTGAGAGTTCGGCGCGCGCGTCGTCGTGACGGCCTTCGACGATCGCGAGGAGGCCGAGGCCGTAGTGTTTCTGCGGAGCATCAGCAGCGTCGGTCAACAGGCGGCGCGCGTCCTCGAGGTTGCCGGATCGTAGATCGATGATGCTCTCGAGGAGGACCAAATCTTCGTCGCGGGCGCCGGCTGCGCGCATGCGGCGGAGCGTTTCGCGCGCGGCGTCCACGTCGCGGCGCTGGAGCTGGGCTTGGGCGAGTTTGCGCATGGCCGTCAGGCCGCCGCCTGCGTTCACGGCCGTTTGGAATTCTTTCTCGGCATCGGTCCACTCTCCACGAAGGGCCAAGAGGTCGCCACGACGAAGGGCCGAGAGCGCGGCGTCGCCGTGTTCGGCCGGGGTGGGCAACGGCGAAATCGTCCGGACGGTCGAACCCGTGTCGGTCGTCGGGGCACCCATGCGTTCGAGGAGCGCGCGGGCGCTATCGAGCTGCCAAAAGAGGAACCCGCCGATGAGCACGAAGACCACGAGCGCGAGGAGCGCCGGGACGGTGATCGAACGAGGGAGCGACATGCGGACGACAGCGTAGCAGTGCGCGAAGGCATGCCAAAATATTCCGTCTCCGTATCCGGCGTTGTCTGGCGTACATACGGCGACTATGATTAACCCTTATTTTTATGCAGCTTGTTCACGATTCGTCGGCTTCCGATGATGCAGAGTTCGCTCAGAGCTTTCGAGATGAAATGCATCAAGAAGTATTGGCAACCCGTGGGCCGAAGTACCGGGCGTTTCTCGCGGGTATGGACGTGGCGACGCGTGTTGCACAGCGGACGTATACGAATGGGAAAGAGAGGGTGGAATTCCTGAAAATTTACTATGCATTGATGCGATACATCGATGACATTATCGACGGCGACCGACCGTTGCCGGAGGGGTATGGGTCAATCGTAGCGTTCACCGAAGATCTGCTGACGTTTGTGCGCCAACCGGTGAACGCTGAAGAAGAAAGGGTGAATGTCGTGCAGCGACTATTGTTGTATTGCCTGCGTTTGGGAGCGCGTTTCGATCAGGATTTCCATGTTGAAACGGAATACATCCTTTCCTCCATGTTGTTCGATGCCAAGCGAAGAACGGATGCTTCCCCAACGTTTCATTCCGAAGAATCGCTCCAGCGATATTTTCATGATCTGGATATTCGAGGGACGATCAGGGCATGTCTCAAAGTCGGTGACGAATCGACGGAGTTGGAGGAAGATATCGTGCCGCTTGGTCGTGCGACCCGCATCCAATACAACCTGCGCGATCTTGATGAAGACGTCGCTGCGGGGCTCGTGAATGTATCCGCGGAAGACGCAAAAAGGCTTGGCCTCACGATGGACGATCTGCAGCAAGGGACGAATTCTTCGGGCGTACGGGCTTGGTGCACCGAACAGGCAGCGCTGGCATGGACGCAGCTCGAACAGCACGGAAAAGCGGCGAAACCGAAGAGGTGGATGACGAACGCCGTTCTTTCTTGGGTCTATGAACGACCGGCGAGAAATTTCATACGGCAAACGCTGCATGATACAGCCGGCATTCAATTGTATTCGATGAGGCGTGCTGCGCTCTCTCATCCGATGCGCTATCTGTTGGCCAAAACGCATGCAGAGCGATTGTCCCGTGCGAACGCGCTCGAATTGGAAATCAACGACGAGGAGAAACCCCGTTTCGCGAAAAAAGCGGGTAACCTCGCAATGCTCTACAGCGATCTTACGGAATCGCGTGATCCGATCTCACCCATACGCGCCGCCCGCGCAGGATTTTTGAGTGCTGCATACGACGTGGCGACCGATTGGCGGAAGTTCGATGCGACATCCTATGAATCGTTCGACACATTGCTTGTTCGATACAGTCCGAGGGAGCGCGATTTGGCAATCGATCTGTACGAAAAAGATCGTCGGAACGCGCTCGCGGATGACGGGCTCGAACGCGGTGCCGTGTCCCTCGAATTCATCGCATCGGTCATGAACATTCGCACGGAACTCGAACGGCGGGGGATTCCGATTGTTTCCGTCGGCCAGGAATTACAGTTGGTCGACGATATCCTCGATTACGAAGAAGATGTCGCGACGGGCGATACGAATTGCCTTACGACGCCGCGTGCGCCGGAGCACTTGCAGAGAATACGTACGACAAACATGCCGGACTTCTTCCATCCCATGACGCTTCTCAGACAGACGATCGAGCGGTCCAGGATAAAAGCCATTCTCCTTCAGAAAGAGATGGTACCCGTTTCGTAACGTCAGGCCGCCTTCTTCTTGCGCGGCTTCTTCGGCGCGTCGTCGTTGCCTTCGGGAGCGTCGTCCTTGATCGGCGTCAGTTCGCCGTCGTCTTCTTCCAGGGCGCCCTGCGAAATCGCTTCACGTGCGGCGGCCTCCGCCACGTGCTTCGGAATCACGGCTTCGACCGCGGCCCACTTCGCTTCGCCCTCCGTGGGGAGCAAGACCGTCACCTGGTCGCCGACTTCGGCGCGGTAGAACGTGATGCTGGCGAGGAGGACGCGGAAGGACTTTCCTTCGGCGAGGACCTTGTACTGTCCGTCTTCCTGGATGAGCACTCCCTTCACGATGCGGCGATCGATGGGCGAGATCTGCTTATAGATGAATTTGCCTTCGTCTGTGATCGTCAGCTTCATGCCGTCGCCTTCGACGAGTTTGCTCTTGGACGCGTAGTTGGCGGGCACCGGGTAGCTCTGGCCCGCGGCGTCGATCATGTTCTGTCCGTCGAACACGCCTTCGATGATCTTGCCGGAGACCGGCGCGCTCAACGAGGGGCGCACGGCGCGCGAGACGAGGCGCTCTTTCATCGGGTCCGCGACGCCGGTGAGCTCGCGAAGCATCGCGGTCGCGGTCTTGAGGGACTGCTGCGCGCTTTCGAGAAGTTCCTGAATCTGAAGCAAACCGTCGTCGGACATGTCGGGGGAGGGAAGGGTGGGGGATTTGGTGTGGATCAGAGTCGCGTTTCCGTCACCGTGACGTCTTTATCCGCGAGGCGCTTTTCCATGTCTGCGAGGGTCAGAAGGCCGGTTTGCGCACCGACCGAACCGACGACGCTCATTGCGTTTATTGTACCGGCACGGAGGGCCGTTGGCAAGTTTTTGCCGGTCACGAGCGCCCATGTCACGCCGGTGCCGAACGCGTCTCCGGCGCCCGTCGTGTCGACGACCGGCGCGTCGCCCGGCAGGCAGTGGAAGACGCTGCCGCCGTCGGATGCGAGCACCCCTTGCGCGCCGTCGGTCACGCACACGACCTTCGCGCCGCTGGCGAGCAGGCGCTTGATGGCCGAGAGGACGTCGGGTTGTTTCGAGAACGCGAGTGATTCTTCTTTGTTCAACAGGAGCACGTCGGTCTGATCGAGCAATTTTGCGATGCCGGGACGGTCCATGCCCATGTCGATCTGACAGCCGCCGGGGTTCCACGTGAGGCGCGCGTGCGGCGTTTCTGCGAGAATGCGGATGACGTCGTCTTCGATCTGGCAGGCTTCTTCCTGCAGACTGTTGAGGTAGAGCCAATCGACTTTGCTGGCCGCTTCGCGGGCGAACGTCGCGTCGCTCAGGTGTTTGCTCGTGCCGGGGTGCTTGAGGATCACGCGTTCGCCTCCGCGCGCCGCGAGAATGATCGAGAAATCAGTCGCTTCGTTTTCGACGACCGTCACGTGCGCGGTGTCGACTCTTTCGTTGGAGCAGTTCTCGAGGATCGCTTCGCCCCACGGGTCGTCGCCGGTGACGCCGCAGTACGATGCGTCGCATCCGAGGCGGGCGAGCCCGACCGAGGTGTTATGTGCGCCGCCGCCGCTCGCGCGGATTACGTCCTCAATGTGGATTTTGGATCCGAGAGGGAGGGTGAAGGCGCGCGCGTGTTCGTTTTTATGGATGACTTCGTGGTCCGCGAACACGAACAAATCGAACGTCGCGCCGCCGATCGACATCGTCGCCGGAACGCCCGCCGAAGCCCCGCCAGCGGAGGCGGGGATGTTTTGTGCCGTCATCGGACGTGGGGGAGCGTTGCGAGGAATGCGCGCGTGCGTTTCCGTTCGGCGGTCTTCGCGAGATACAACCACACGCCGCCGATCGCCGCCGCGATGGCGAGCCAGAACGCGATGCGCGGGACGCCCGTGCTCGGGGTACTGACGGGAGGATGGTCCTGTATCTCGCCGGGAAGAACGTCGATCTCGAAGGGGATGCCGTCGCCCGCGGCCGGGTGGAAGCCAGAACCGTTCGGTGTGCCGCGCGCGAGGGCCGAGAGCTCCGAGAGCTTCTTCCCGGTGCTCGTCACGGGCGTGAGGCGCAGGACGTACTCGACGCCGTTCAAGAGGTCGCGCAGGGCGTACTCCGTGAGCTCGCGGTTGAGGAGGCGGATTTCCGTCAGCTGTGCTTCGTTCGCGCCGTACTCAAGAAGGAAGTGCGAGAGGGGGGTGTCGGCGTCGACCTGGCTCCACTCGATGCGCAGGGCCTGGTTTTCGGGCGTGACCGTGAGCGTGAGGCCGAGGGGCTTGGCGGCCGCTACGACGCTCTTCGCGCCTTCGACGTCGCCGAGGAGCGCGGTCACCGCGAAGTAGTACTGCTTGCCCGGCGTGAGGCCGGCCACCGTGGCGCGGTTCGTGCGGACGTCCGTATCGAGGAAGTAGCCGAATGAGGCAGGGTTCTCGCCGACGTACACACGGTACTGGTCGACCTCTTCGTCCACTTCGGTCCAGCTGACCGAAACCGAATTCACCCGACCCTCCGCGGCGACGCCCTCGACCCGCGAGGGGGCGGGGGAGCCGATCGTGAGGGTTGTGCGGAGTTCCGTGTCGTTGCCGGCGTTGTCGGTGGCGACGAGGCTGGGTTGGTACTCGCCCGGTTTCGGAGCGGTGAAGAACGCCTGGTACGTGCCAGCTGCCGCGGTCGGCGCGAGGCTGACTTCCTGCACGGCGCCGGTGTCTTCGTGGGTGATCGACAGGACAATCGATTTCAGACCTTCTTCGCTCTTCACGACGGTGAGAACCTTCTCCCCTTCGTTCGGTTGTTCCGGTTTGAAGGTGATCGAATCGATCGCTGGGCCGTCGGCGTCGACGCGCACGAGGACCGGACCGCTGTCGAAGCGGCCGTCTTCGTCCTGCACGCGGAGCGTGTATTCGCGTTGGTCGGCGCGCAGGGGGATGACGATCGAGAAGCGTCCGTCGCCGTCGCTCGAGCCGTCGACGTCCGATGCGCCGCCGAGCGCCACGAGGTTCGTGAACGCCGGGGCCGTGCCTTCGATCGTGACGGACGCGGCACTGACCGTGTCGCCGTCTTTCGGTGAAACGATGACGATATCGCCGCCGCCCGGTCTGCCGTCGCCTTCGACGTCGATGATCGATTCACCGAAGATCGAACGGTCGTTTTGGTCTTCGACGCGGAACGTTTGTTCGCCCGGCGACTTGAACTTCAGCACGAGCGGGAAGTCCTTTCTGCCGAGGTCGCGTTCCTTGAACGTGTACTTGCCGAAGTTCGGGAGCGTCGCGTCCGGGTCGGTCGACGAGAACACGACCGTGCCCACGTAGTCTTCGACCGTGTTGCCGTCCATGTCGACGGCGCTGATTGTGATCTTCGACGCTTCTTCGCCGAGCGGCATGTTCGACGGTACGTCGATCTCAAATCCATCGATCACGTCGAAGTCGGCGAGCTGCGCGTAGTAGAACCGGTTGCCGTCGCTCATGCGGCTGATGCGCTCCGCCGCTTCTTCCTCGCGCCCTCCCACGGCAACGGAGCCGCTGCGGATGGTCGCGGAATCCACGAGCGGGATGCCGCTCAAGAGATCGATGGCGCGCAGCGAAATCGTGCCCGGGTCATACGTGCGCACGCTGAAGTGCTGTTCGCCGGAGGCGTCGGTTTGGTTGGTTTCCGCGGAAACGTCATCGTCGCCGCGTCCGCTGACGAGGGTCGCGATGCGGCCGGGGAGCGCATTGCCGTACTGGTCGCGGAGCGTGACCGTCACGCTCGCGGCGTCGTCGCCGTCGTTATCGATCATCGGCGTCCACACGTCGATCGTGGAGAGCACCGGGTCGATCGCGTCGGGGAGGACGTCGATTTCCGAGACCGCACCATCGGTTTCGAATGCGTACGTGCCGGCGCGCTGCGTCGTCGAACCCTTTACGGCGAGGTACGCTTCGCCGCTCTCATCGGCCTCGCCGCGCAGTCCGACCGTGCCGCCGTCAGGCGTATTCATCTGCACCGCCACCTGTTCGTTTCCGCGCAGTCCGCTCACGAGGAGATCGAACCCTAGGCCCGCGATCGCATCCGCTGGCAACTGCAACATGACCGCTGCGAGGGCGGTCGGGGGAACGACGATGCCGACGAATGCGGCAGTCCGGATGAAGTGTTTCATGTGTGTATACATCGAGATAGTATACCATTTTTGGCTTCCGGCCTCAATTCCTATGGGGTATACGGCGCGTCTTTCCTGCGCGTTGTCCAGAGTAGTCCTCCTCGCGTTGTTCGGCCGTATTTGCGTAGAATGTCGTCCATGAACATCCGCCACCTCTCTGCCACCCTTGCTCTTATTTCCCTCGTCGCCTGTGGCGGAGGCACCGCCGTCGAATGCACCCAATCGTACTGGGATGGCGAGGTTGGGACCTGTTTACCGGATGGCTGGCACGTGCTGGATCGGTCGAATTTGGATGATCGCGGCGTGCCGGAAGAGGCTGTGGTGGCATTCCAAACCGACGAATCGGTGGCGGGGCAGTACCTCACGATCGTGGTGACGCGCGAAGATTTGGCCGAAGAGGTGCTCTCGCCCGACTACAGCGAAGCGGGCGTGGCGTCCGTCGGGGCGCTTCCGGGCTACACGCGCATCGACGAGCGCACCATTGAGATCGACGGCGAGGATCACATCTTGCACGTCTTCACGGCGCAGCCGAGCGACGCGCAGCCGGTCGCGCGCTTCTACCAAATCAGCCTCGCGAAGGGCCGCCAGGGCTACACGTTCACCGCGGCGACGCCGGTCTCTATTGAGGATGCATCGGAAGAAGCGATCACCGCGATCTTGGAGAGCGCCACGCTCAACGGGTCCGACGCCGAAAACGCGGACGCGGCCGTGGAAGAGTGACGGTGGAGGTGCTGGCGGGAATTGCACCCGCGTATGAGGGTTTTGCAGACCCTTGCCTTACTACTTGGCTACAGCACCGCGGTATGAAGGACGATGGTGGAGCTGAGGGGATTCAAACCCCTGACCCCCTGATTGCAAATCAGGTGCTCTATCAACTGAGCTACAGCCCCATACGGGAACGTCTGATGATGTGAATGCTTCTGGACCGAGTCGAATAGTTCGATCACCTTGCGTGAGCGCTCGGTGGCAGCTGAGCTACAGCCCCAAAAAACGACGGGCACACCCTAGCAGATTTCCGGGTTCCGTCAGTAGTCCAAATCCGCTTCGATTCCGTTGCCCCGAACGAGCCATGGGAAGAGCCAGAGGAACGGCCGGAAGAGGATCGACGTCGTGCCCGTGAGCACCGAGATGCTCCAGAAGATGATGAAGATCGCGATGTAGACGATCGTGTAGTGCACGCCGCCGATCGCCCGCAGCCAATCGGGATCGCCGAAGACGTCTCCGATTTGCTCGCGGTACTTGATGAGTGCGAAGGCGAAGATGATGCCGATGATGGGGAAGAGGTAGTCGGTCATGCTGCGAGAGCCTTGTCGATTTCTTGCTGCATGTCGTGCTCGCCGCGCGCACCAACAAACTGTGCCACCACTTTGCCTCCCTTCACGATGATGAAGGTCGGAATGCTCATGACGCCGAAGCGCCCCGGCACTTCCTGGTTGTCGTCGACGTTCATCTTCGCGATCTTCAGCTTCCCTTCGTTCTTCGCGCCGAGCGCGTCGAAGATCGGGTTCATGGCTTTGCAAGGACCGCACCACGGAGCCCAAAAGTCGACGAGCACCGGAACGGGGCTTTGCATGACTTCGGCGTCGAAGGTCTGGTCGGTGATCTCGTGGGCCATAACAATTCGGGGAAAAAAGACAGGATGAATTGTACTCTCACGTGCGACTCGAGCGCCACTCAACCGCGTTGCAAAATATCCTTCGCAATTTGCCGCAGCCAGGAACGGCAGCGGCTAGGACATTAATCGAAGATTATCCTCTTTGGAGGATATCTTTCGCTATCTGTTTGCTCAGCTCGACGCCCGGTTGTCCGTACGGATCGATGCGGTAGAGCTTGCCGAGGTAGACGACTTCGAAGAGTAAGCACTGGAAGAGCGCGCCGAGGTGGTACGCGTCGAGGCGCGTGAGGTTGATGGTGGCGTGCGGGCGGCGGACCTGCGTCAAGGCGCGGGCCGTGCCGTCAAGGAACGCGTCGAGGATTTGTCCGAAGCTCTTACCCGCGATGTACTCGTAGGCGGGGTCGACGGTCTTCGGGACGGTGAGGCGCGGTTTTTCGACTTCGTGGATGAACAGGTGCCAGCTCTTGCGGGGGCCCTGCATCCACTGCTGGAGCAGCGAGTGCTGGTCCTGGGTGCCGATGGCGGCGACGGGGAAGGGGTTCCGGACTTCGTTCTTGCCGAGGCTCTCTGCGATCAATTGCTGGTTCCACCGCGCGAGCGATTGCAGCCGCGCGCTGTAGGGCATGATGACGCGCATCAGGTAGCCCTTCTTGCTCTCGTGCAGGTACTGCACCGCGGCGAGCATGCCGGCGGGGTTTTCATCGAGGTTGGTGTTGAAGCACGACGCTTCGAGGTCAGCCGCGCCCTGGATGAACGCGTCGACGTCGGCGTCGATCAGCGCGAGCGCGAGCAGTCCGACGACGGTGAAGATCGCGTAGCGTCCGCCGACCTCCGGGTGGGGGAGCATTGGGATGTTTTTGGCGGCGCAGAACGATTGGAGCGCCCCGGACAGAGGGTCGGTGATCGCCACGGCAAAGTCGGTGGCCTTCGCGCCGTGCACTTCGCGTAGTTTCTCCCAGTAGAGGAAGAACGCGCTCAAGGTCTCGAGCGTGCCGCCCGACTTGCTGGCGACCACGACGAGCGTGTGTTTCCAATCGATCACATCGAGGTACAGCTGCAGCACCGAGGGGTCGATCGTGTCGACCACGACGAGCTCGGGTGCGTTTGGGTTCGCAAAGACTTCGCTGAGTACGCGGGGGCCGAGGCCCGATCCGCCGATGCCGATCCAGAGGATCGTCTGGATTTTTTGCTTCTTCGTGCGTTCGCGCAGGTCTTTTACCGACTGGATCGCCGCTTCGTCGTAGATGCTGCGGGTCCAGGAATGCTGGCCCATTTCGCACTCGGAGCGGAGTTCGTCGATGTAGCGCTTCATGCTTCCGCGCACCTGGAGCAGGTCCTGGTCGCTGATACCGTACGACGGCGTGATGAGCTTTGCGAGCGAGCCGGCGATATCGAGCGTGAGCATAAGGGGGATCTTACAACGAACGGAGGGCTGCGGTCACGCGGTCTTCGGTCGTGCGCAGGTCTTGCGGGACGGCCTCGAGCGCGCGCTGGGCTTCGGCTTGGTTGTAGCCGAGCTGCGCGAGGGCGGCGATCGCGTCGGGGTCGAAGCGCGCGCCCATCGCTTGCGGGTCGCCGGTGAAGAGCATGGGGTGGCGTTCGGCGAGGCTCTTCAGTTCGACCAAGAGTTTCTCGGCGGTCTTCTTGCCGATGCCTTTGATCGATTGCAGGTGCGCGTGGTCGTTCTCCTGGATCGCTTTCATGAGGATGCCGCGCGGCACGCCGCAGAGTTCCAGGCCGGTCCGGGGGCCGATGCCCGAGATCTGCGTGAGCTCTTCGAAGAGCGTGCGCGTGGCCGCGTCGAGGAAGCCGAAGAGCTCAAACCGGTCCTCGCGGACGTACGTCGAAATCCAGAGCGTCGCCGTGTCGCCGTCCTGCAATGCGTCCCAGGTATCGACCGGCACGGCCACCCGGTATCCCGCCCCGTTCACGTCCACCGATACCTCGTTGAGGCTGCCCTTGCCGATAGTCCCTCGGAGATGGGCGAACATGAACGGATGATACCACGAGAGACCAGAGACCGGAGACCAGAAATTCGTACTCTGGAACCTGGTCTCTGGTCTCTGTTGTTCGGCGAACGCTCTTCCTACCGTTTTTCGTGTTTTTTTGCTATAATGAGCGGAACACACATGCACCACACACATCGCCTCCTTATCGTGATCCCTGCGCTCATGGCGCTGATTCCGATCGTGCCGCTCGGCATGACGGGTCTTCTGTCGCTCGACGAGCGCGACAGCGTCCGCGAATCGCTGCATGACGCGATCGGTGATGCCGCGGCGGAGTACCGCCAGCGCGGCGGTTTGCAGTCACGGCTCGAGAAGGGGAAGACGACGCTCGCCGAGCAGCAGAAACTGGTGAAGGACATCGAGGCGCACAAGGTGCAGACGCGCCGCGAGGTGGTCCGCCTGCGCCGCATTCGTGCGAAGATCGAATTGCGCACGGCCACCGATTTGCCGACGTACGATGCTGCCGTATCGGCGCAGGGTAGCGCCAAGAAGCGCTTTTCAGAATTACTCCGCCAGCGCGCGGGATCGCGCGGGTCGCGCCTCGCCCGGTGGATGGGTGAGCCGGCGTGGAGCACGGCCGACGAGCGGTTGCTGCGCTACCAGGAGAAGCTCGTGAAGGACCTGACCGCCGGCGTGAGCGTGCTTGAACGTTTGGAACGCGCGGAAGACGCGCATGGCAAAACGCTGACGCTCTACGCGCAGGCATCGAAGACGTACACGGACACCGCGGAGAGCGTCGCGCTCAGCGAGGCGCAGCTGCGCGAGAACCGCCGCATCATGACGGAAGTCCACGACCACGTGCTGTCGCTTCAGGGTGATCTCGCCCGCATCGACGCGAAGCTTCGCCAGAAGGCGGGTCGCGCCCTCGTGGAATCCGGCCTCCTCGACGCCGAGGACGTCCGCCACGCGTCGGCGATGGCCGCACCCGCGTTCAGCTGGCCGGTGTACGGCCCCATCTCCGCCGGGTTCATGAACAAACCGTACGTCGCGTTCTTCGGCGTGCAGCACTACGGCGCCGATATCGTCGTTCCGCAGGGTACGCCCGTGGGTTCGGCGACGGACGGCGTCGTGTTCCTCGTCCGCGACGGGGGAGCGACCGGGTACACGTACATCCTCATCGGCCATCGCGACGGGTACGCCACGCTCTACGGCCACCTCAACGAAACGTCGGTCGTGGCCGGGCAGGAAGTTGCGGCGGGGGAGACGATCGGCCTCTCGGGCGGCCAGCCGGGGACCCGCGGCGCAGGTCCAATGACGACTGGCTCGCATGTTCACTTCGAGGTCATCCAGAACGGCGTGAACGTGGATCCGTTGAGTGTGTTGCCGTGATCAATCCTGCGGCCGGTCGTCGTTCATAAGATTCTTCACATTCGCTTTCACGCGACGGATCGCGTCGGTTACTTGGTTGGCAGTCGCAAAGCGGGGGAGGAGGTCGATCACGCGTCGCGTCGCGTCGTCAATCGAGATGTTCAATGCTTTTGCGATTTTCGGTGCTTCGCGTGCTATTTGCTGAAGACGCCTTGGATCGATTTCTTTTTCCATAAGACGCGTTTTACAGGATCAACATCCCGTCGCCGAAACTGAACAACCGGAACTTCTCGGCGATCGCCGTTTGGTAGAGCTTCATGAGTTGGTTCCGTCCGACGAACCCGGCCACGAGCATGAGGAGGCTGCTCTTCGGGACGTGGAAGTTCGTGACGAGTGCCGTGACGAAGCGCGGCGGATTATCCGGCGAGAGGAAGAGCGTCGTCTTGCCGTAGCGGTTGGTGATGGTATCGCCTTCGACCGCGGCCGATTCGAGCGCGCGGACCGTGGTGGTGCCGACGGCCACGATCGGTCGGCCTTCCTCCTTCGCGCGGTTCAAGAAGTCGGCGACGTCCTCTTCGATGAAGTACGTCTCTTCGTGAAGCGTGCGGCTCTGGATCTGTTCGTCGGTCACGGGCGCGAAGGTCCCCAGGCCCACGTGAAGCGTGACGTACATGACGTCGTGCCCGGCGGCCTTGATGCGCTCGATGAGCTCCGGCGTGAAGTGCAGGCCCGCGGTCGGCGCCGCGACGCTGCCGGCGCTTTTGGCGAAGACCGTTTGGTACTCGGCGCGTCGTCGTTCTTCGGTCATGTCCTTCGCCTCGATGTACGGCGGCAGCGGCGTTTTGCCGAACTCCTCGAGGAGGGGAACGGTTCGGTCAATCGGGAATGACGCAGTGAAGATCGCTTCTTTGCCGTCACGCTCGACGCACTCCAGCGTGTGGCCTCCTGCCCAGTGCGCGGTCATGCCCGGTTGCATCGCGCGGGGTGCCATCGCGCGAAGGGTGTCGCCGTCGGTCCGCAGGCACAGCACGTCGATCTGTTTGTCGCCGAGGTCGAGCGTCATGCGTGCCGGGAGGACCTTCGTTTCGTTGAACACGACGACGCTTTTTTCCGGCAGGTATTCGTCGAGGTGCGCGAAGGTATCGAGCATCGTCTCGCCGCTGGCGCGATCAAACACCATGAGTCGCGCGGAGTCGCGGGGGCTGGCCGGCGCCTGGGCGATGAGCGCCTCCGGGAAGTGGTAGTCGTAGGCCGCGAGGATGTCCGAAGGGGGCGTCATTCTTCGTCCTGGTCGCGCTTGCCGCGCAGAGGCGCCCCGATCACCACGACGAACTCTCCTTTCTGCGTGATCGATTGCGCGAGGGTCGTCAGTCCCGCGACGTTGGTCTGGACGATCTCTTCGTGCATTTTCGTCAGCTCGCGGGCCACCACGATCGGCCGGTCCGGTTGGTCTTTCAGCGCGTCTGCCAACTGGTTCAACGTTTTTTCGATCCGGTGGACCGACTCGTAGAACACGATCGTGTCTTCCTCCGCGGCGAACGTCGCGAGCAGCGTGGCTCGGCCTTTCTTCAGCGGTAAAAATCCGAGGTAGCGGAAGCGGTTGATGGGTAAGCCAGAGGCGGAGAGTGCCGCGAGGAACGCGGAGGGGCCGGGGAGCGCGGAGATCGCGATGCCTTCATTGCGGCACGCGGAGACGAGCGCGTAGCCGGGGTCCGAGATACCCGGTGTGCCGGCGTCGCTTACGAGCGCCAGGTGTTCGCCGCGCTTCAGGCGGTCGATGATCGTTGCGAGCGAGCGGTCGTCGCTGTAGCCGTGGAAGCTCATGAGGGGCTTCTTCTCCAGGCCGAGCAGCTTCAAGAGCTGGCCCGTCACGCGCGTGTCTTCGCACACCACGCCGTCGCACGTCTTGAGCGTCTCAAGCGCGCGGAGCGTGATATCGCCGAGGTTGCCGATGGGCGTCGAAACAATGGAAAGCATTAGCGGGGTTTGATAGAGAACTTTGACTGTGGAATTTCGAACTTCTCGATGACCGCGGCGTTTTCCGGCGTGCGGCGAAGCAGGATGATCGTGAAGTCGTCGACGAAGACCGGTGCCCACGCGGGGTCGAGGATGCGGCGGATCATGAACCCTTGCCCCCAGCTCGTCGCGTCGTGGCGGTAGAAGAAGATGGCGTTGAAACCGTAGCGCTCATGGACGGTTTCCCACACGTTCTCGTCGCGCTGCATGGGGAGGAGCGTCTCAGTGAAGAACTCGCCGGGGTACGCTTCGGGGCGGTTATCGACGAAGACTTTTTCTGTCGGGAACAGGCCGTAAGTCAGCATCCCGCCAATGTCGTAGTTGTTGAAGATCGGCCCGCGTAGGCCGTTGGTTTTGAAGAACGCGATCGAGTCCATCGTTCCTTGCGTCACGCCGACGCCGGTGATTCGGTAGGCCGATTTCCAAAATCGCGGTTCGTAGAGGAAGACCAAGAGGAACACGAGGAACGGTGCGCAAGCGCGGATGACGGTGCGTTTGTGCAGGTGCCGGGTCCACGATTCGTCGTTCCACGCGATCGGCAGGGCGGCCAGCGAGACGTACGAGAGGATCGTGAGGTTGCGGATCGCTCCCCATGCGATGAACGACGCGAAGATCGAGAGAATGAGCAGCGCGACGTCGGGAACATTTCCTTCGCGCTTGTCGCGGTACAGGCGCCATGCCCACGACAACCCAAGGATGGCGATGAGGGCGCGCGCGTAAAGCGCCGGTGCGTACGGACCCTTCGCAAGCACTACCGAGATGGATTGGTTTTCGGCGACCGAGTAGGCGTAGTTCGTGAAAATGAAGAGGGGATACACCGCGCCCTGCCAGCCGTTCGGGTTCAGCGGCGTGAGCACGCATGCCACAGCGAGGACGACGCCGAGCCAGAGTGCCAGCGAGAGATGCTCCTGTCGGCGTTCCGTAATGAGCCATGAGCGAACGAGCGCGTCGAGGAAGAACGCGCCCATCCATCCGATGCCGAGGAAGAAGTAGATGTGCAGGTTGACCCATGCGAGCAGCAGCAGCGGCAACGCGATCAGGAATTTTTTCGAACCGCCCGCCCGCACGTGCAGGAGGATCCACAGGAAGACGCCGCTCAAGAGGTAGCTGAAGAGTTCCGGTCGGATTTCCGCACGGCCCGCGAACACGGGCAGGGCCAGTGCCGCGGCGCACATCGAGAGCCAGAAGCCACCGAACCGCCAGGCGATGCGCAGGTAGACGATGACCGTCGCGAAGATGACCGTCAGCCCGAAGAGCGAGACGCCGACGAATCCCCCCGCTCGCCGCGCGAGCTCAAAGAAGACGCCGCTGCCCCAGTGGTGGTTGAGAAAGGGAAAGTCGGGGTGCGTGTACGAGTAGAGGTTCGTCGTCGCGATCTGACCGACATCGAGGAAGAGCTTGCCGTTCATCAGGTGTCGCCCCAGGTCCGATGCCGAGAGAATGATCGGCTTGGCGACGGTGATCGTGAACACGAGCGCTACGAGAAGAACGAGCGCCCATTGGCCAAGAAGAAGAATGCGTTCGCGGGAAAGGTGCATCGGGTGGAAGCCTAGCACACATTTGTGTTCAAACATGCTTCCGTTTCTGGGAGGTTCGGCTACCATGGCGCGCGTTCATGGCCGACGACAAGAACCCATCATCGGAGAATCAGCAGTCTCTTTCTTCCGGCGACGGAACGGAGATGCTTTCGTCCATCGGACGAATTCAGCCGCGTCCGATCGTGGCGGAGATGGAAGAGAGCTACCTCGATTACGCGATGAGCGTCATCGTGTCGCGCGCGTTGCCCGACGCCCGCGACGGCATGAAGCCGGTGCACCGCCGCATCCTCTACGGCATGAGCGAGCTCGGCCTGCGCTCGTCCGCCAAACTCCGCAAATCCGCCCTCATCGTCGGTGACGTGATGGGTAAGTACCACCCGCACGGCGATTCCTCCATCTACGAGGCGCTCGTCCGCATGGCGCAGGATTTCTCGATGCGGTACCCGCTCGTGCACGGCCAAGGTAACTTCGGCTCGATCGACGGCGACGGCGCCGCCGCCATGCGTTACACGGAATCGAAGATGGCGAAGATCACCGACGAGATGCTCCAGGACATCGACAAAAATACGGTCGATTTCCGCCCGAACTACGACGCCAGCCGCAAGGAACCGTCCGTCCTTCCGTCCAAGATTCCGAACCTGTTGCTCAACGGCACCGTCGGTATCGCGGTCGGTATGGCCACCAACATCCCGCCGCACAACCTCAACGAAGTCGTTTCGGCCACGCTTCACCTGCTCGACGAGCCGGAAGCAACGGTCGAAGACCTCCTGAAGTTCGTCCAAGGTCCCGATTTTCCGACGGGCGGCATCGTGTACGACAAAGAAATCATCAAGCAGGCGTACCTGACAGGCCGCGGTTCGCTGATGATGCGCGGCAAAGCGGAGATCGAGGAAATGGGTTCCACGGGCCGTTACCATATCCGCATTTCCGAGATTCCGTACCAAGTGAACAAGTCGACGCTCATCGAGAAGATGGCCGATTTGGTGAACGAAAAGATCATCGTGGGCATCTCCGACATCCGCGACGAATCGGACCGCGAAGGCATCCGCATCATCGTGGAACTCAAGAAAGATTCGTACCCGCAGAAGATCCTCAACCAGCTCTACAAGCACACCGAACTGCAATCGAGCTTCGGCTACAACATGATCGCGCTCGCCGACGGCATCCAGCCGCGCCTCATGAACCTGCTCGAACTGCTGCAGGTCTTCATCGATCATCGCCGCGTCGTCGTCACGCGCCGCACGATCTACGACCGCGATCTCGCCAAGGCGCGCGCGCACATCCTCGAGGGTCTCTCGATTGCGCTCGATAACATCGACGCCGTCATCAAGACCATCCGCGCGAGCGAGACGAAAGAAGATGCCAAAGAAAGTCTCATCAAGAAGTTCAAGCTCTCAGAGCTCCAGGCTCAAGCCATTCTCGACATGCGCCTTCAGACGCTCGCGGGCCTTGAGCGCAAGAAGATCGAAGACGAATTGAAGGACAAGAAGAAGTTCATCGCCGAGTGCGAGGCGATCCTCAAAGACAAGAAGAAAGTCGACGCCATCATCAAAGACGAGCTTGCGGCCGTGAAGGCGCAGCACGGCAATGAACGCCGCACCGCGATCGTCGCGACGGCCGCCGGCGAATTCAGCGCGAAAGACACGATCCCGAACGCGCCGATGATGGTGACGCTCACGCGCAGCGGCTACGTGAAGCGCCTGAGCCCGATGCAGTTCCGTGCGCAGAACCGCGGCGGCAAGGGCATCAAGGGCGCCGACGTGAAGGACGACGACGAAGTGCTCTCGCTGCTCCACGTCATGAACCACGACGACCTGCTGTTTTTTACGAACACGGGCCGCGTCTTCCAGATGCCGGCGTACGAATTGCCGCAAACGAGCCGCGTGGCGCGTGGTCAGGCGATCGTGAACCTGCTGCAGCTCAAGCCCGAAGAACGCATCACGGCGATCCTCAAGGCCGATCTCTCGCAGCTGTCGTTCCTCATGATGATCACGGATCAGGGCACGGTGAAGCGCACGGAGGTGGCCGAATTCAACAACATCCGCCGCAGCGGCCTCATCGCGCAGAAGCTCCCGCCCGGCGAAGAGCTCAAGTGGGTCCTCGGCACGACGGGCAAGAACGAGATCCTCATCGTGAGCAAGAAGGGCAAAGCCATCCGCTTCCCGGAAGACGACGTGCGCTCGATGGGGCGCGCCGCCGCAGGCGTGATCGGCATCCGCCTCGAAGACAACGACCGCGTGGTCGAAGCCGGTTGCATCAAAGACGCGAGCAAGAGCAGCTTGATGGTGGTGATGGAAAACGGCCTCGGCAAAATGAGCCCCGTCACCGAGTACCGCTTCCAAGGACGCGGCGGCTCGGGCGTGAAGGCCGCGCAGCTCACCGCCAAGACGGGCGACATCATCGGCGCGGTGGTGCTCGAAGAAGGCGCGCAGGGCGACCTGCTCTGCATCTCGAAGGAGGGGCAGATGATCCGCATGGGGCTGTCCGACATCCCCTCGCGCGGACGCGCCACGCAGGGCGTCATCGTCATGCGTCTCGATCCGCCGGATAAGGTCGCCACGATGAGCGTCGTGATGATCGACCCCGAAGCCGAGAAGGCGATCGCGGAAGCCGCGGCCACGCAGCGCGAAGGGGAAGTGGAGGAACTCTTCGAAGAAGCCGAATTGGTCGAAAAGGCGGCGAAGAAGAGCAAGCGGAAGGCGGCGAAGGCGTAACGTATGATCATCCTCCCTTCATTTCTGTTCATGGCCTTCGGCATCTACGGCATGGTGTCGGCTGTTTTGCGGTGGGATGCGTTCGCAGGAATGTCTCGAATACAGGGTGCCGTGCAGCTCTTGGGGCATACGGGCGCCCGTATCCTGTACTTTCTCCTGGGGCTTGCGTGTTTTGCCGCTGGTATGGGTTTGTTGACGGGGTGGATTCCGGAGGCAATGTGGCGTACGCAGGGTTGAACAGCCCCCGTTCTGTGCTCATTATTGACAATAGATAAGTTTTATTTAAGATTAGCCGTACCTTCAGCTGCAGAACGTGTGCAGCTGGAATAGGCCCCGGTCGGAGACCGGGGCCGAATTTTCATGGATAGGCTTGCGTGCATGGCGCTTTTCCGTAAAATCCCCACGCTATGAAGACCGGAATCCACCCCACCATGCACGCCGACGCGAAAACGACCTGCACGACGTGCAGCGCGGTTTACGAGATTCCGAGCACGGTCCAGACGCAGACCGTGGAAACCTGCCGCGCCTGCCACCCCGCCTACACGGGCAAGAAGCAAACGACGCGCACGGGCGGTCGTATCGATCGCTTCAAGGCTCGTTTGGA
>CAZZDD010000026.1:28482-35873 GCA_964652185.1 uncultured Candidatus Peribacteria bacterium
CACGTACGACGCGGACCGCGCGAAAGAAGCGATTGCGGCATTGAATGCACTGGATGCTGCAGAGCGCACGAAGGGTGTGTATCTTGAGTGCGTAGAAGAGGTTGCCGCTCGGTATGCCGACTTTCAGCTCAACACGCTGACCGCACGTAAAAGCCCTGCCGTGGTCATGAATCACGAGGCGGATTTGACGTTTCTCGGCGTGCAAAAGAGGGATATGGATACGGTGTTGAAATCTGTTATTACACTGCTGTTCAATCGCATTCTCAGGGGCGGCAGCGAGGAAACGCTGGAGCTCGAACGCGGAAAGACGTCCGGACAAGTAGGTTCTATCCTCCCCCGCGATTAAGCCGTTGCTTCTGTCACTCTAGCCAAAAGAGTGCTATAATAGGATCCGTGAATACTCGTCAGGCGAAGCTGCTCTCGGCCATTATCGACCAGTTCATCCAGACGGCGGAACCGGTCGGCTCGTTGAACTTGCTGGCCGGGTCGTCGTTCCAGGTGTCCGGCGCCACGCTGCGCAACGAAATGCGCCTGCTGTGCCAGGAGGGCTTCTTGGAACAGCCGCACGTCTCCGCCGGGCGCATTCCTACGGCGAAGGGGTACCAGTTCTACGTGCAGGAGTTCGTCGAACCCACGAGGGAACTGCAGAACGTCCGCAAGACGTTCGACCGTTTGAAGGACGCGTACGTCCGCCGCAAGGACCAGGAGAAGATCTACGAAGCGGTCACGCTCCTCTCGCACATGATTCCGAACGTCGCGTTCGCCACGGTGCCGCACAAAGATATGGTCTATTACTTGGGCCTCTCGAACGCCCTCAAGCAGCCGGAGTTCCAGCAGAGCCCGGGCATGGCGTCGGGCGTCGTCGAGGTGCTCGAATCGGGTTTGTCGGATCTGCTGGAAGGCGCGGAGCTTGATGACACCGTGAAGGCGTACATCGGCGAGGGGAACCTCCTCCCGCAGATCCAAAGCTGCAGCATGCTCGTGACCCGCTACGACGTGCGCGGCATGCACGGCGCCATCGGCATCCTCGGCCCCATGCGCATGGACTACGCGTATAACACCGCAGCCTTAGATTTGATACGAGACTTCCTGAAGACCACGTGACCCACCTTCCTCTTTCCAAAGAGAACGTCCTCCTGCGCGTGCGCCCCACGCTGCCGGTGCAAGACGACGTGTCCGCCAATCGCGGGCCGTTGATGTTTGAAACGGCGCTCTCCGCGCTGCACTCGCTGAAGGAAAAAGACAGCGTCGTGAGCTTCGACATGGGCTTGGCCGAAGGAAAAATTGGCCTCTTCGTCCGCGGCACGCGCGCCGCCTGCGCCCTCGCCGAGAGCCAGCTCTACGGCCAATTCCCCGATGCCGAGATCGACCCCGTGCGCGAGGAGCTCTTCGCGCCGAAGCCCGGGGAAATCATCGTCACGGGCGACCTCGCGCTCACCGACCCCGAACTCTTCCCGATCCGCCGTTACCCGCAGTTCGCAGATGCGTCCACGCGCCAGAACGTCGACACGATCGCCGGCATCACGTCGGCCCTCGTGCGCTACCCCATGCCCGGCATGCGCGGATTGGTGCAGCTCGTCGTGGCGCCTGCATCGTCCAAGACCCGCAAACGCGCGCTGAAGCTCTTGCCGTTCCTCGGGAAGGGGATGGCGAAGCGCTGGGATGCCTACGCGTTGCTGTGGACCAGGGTTCACCTGGCGCGGGGCTGGAACCGCGTGCTCCTGTGGCCGCTCGACGTCCTCCTCGGAGGATGGAGACTGTGGTTCTCATCCTTCAAAACATCGTCGAAAATCTCCGCGCTCTCGGGCGAGGAAGTCGCCGTGGCCACGACGGACGAAGCCGCGCAGACTACGTCGCGCACCCACGAACGCGAAGATCCCGTCGCCGGCGCGGCCGATAAATTGAACCGCCTGCTCTTCCACTGCAACCTGCGCGTCAGCATCATTTGCCCCGCCGCGCTCGAAGCCGACGCCCGCGCGAAGATCGAAGAAATCGCCAGCAGCTACCGGCCGTTTTCGGTGCCGGGCAGCAACGGCATCGCGGTGAAGAGCATCTCGAAGCGCGAGATCCTCCCGCTCGGGTTCACGTCGCAGCAGTTCCTCCTCTCGGCCGAAGAGGTCGCCACATTGTGGCACGTGCCGAACATCCTCGTGAAGACACCGAACATGGACTGGGTTATTTCGAAGAAACTCGAACCGCCGGTGAACCTGCCGGTCGAAGGCATCACCGACACCCCCGAAAACCTCACGGTCCTTGGCGAATCGGTCTTCCAGGGCCAGCGCCTGCGTTTCGGCATCCGCCCCGACGATCGCCGCCGCCACATCTATGTGATCGGCAAAACGGGCATGGGCAAATCGACCATTCTCGAGAACATGATCGAGAGCGATATCCGGACGGGCAAGGGCGTGGCCGTCATCGATCCGCACGGCGACCTCATCGAAGCGTGCCTCCGGTTCATTCCGAAGGACCGCACGAACGACGTCATGCTCTTCGAGCCCTTCGACCGCGAGTACGCCGTGTCGTTCAACATGTTCGAGGTGCAAAACCAGGAGCAGAAGCCGCTCATCGCCAGCGGCATGATGAGCATTTTCACGAAGATGTGGCCCGAGGCGTTCTCGGGACGCATGGAGTACATCCTGCGCAACACGCTCATCGCGCTGCTCGACAACGAAGGCACGACGATGCTCGGCATTTTGCGCATGTTCGCCGACGACGCGTTCCGCAAGAAGATCGTGGCCAATTGCACCGAACCGGTCGTGAAGACGTTCTGGGAAGTCGAATACCCCAGTTGGAGCGACAAGTACCGCACCGAAGCCGTGGCCGCGATCCAGAATAAGATCGGCCAGCTGCTCACGACGCCCGTGATCCGCAATATCGTGGGCCAAGTGAAATCGACGCTCGATATCCGCCACGCGATGGACACCGGCAAGATCGTCCTCGTGAACTTGTCGAAGGGAAAGATCGGTGAAGACACGTCGGCGTTCCTCGGTTCGATGCTTGTCACGAAGTTCCAAATCGACGCCATGAGCCGCGCGGACGTGCCGGAGAAAGACCGTCGCGACTTCTACCTGTACGTCGACGAGTTCCAGAACTTCGCCACGAAGTCGTTTGCCACGATCCTCTCCGAAGCACGCAAATACCGCTTGGCGCTCACGATCGCGCACCAGTACGTCGGCCAGCTGACCCTCCAGGGCGGCGATACGGCCCTGCGCGACGCGGTGTTTGGCAACGTGGGTTCGATGATCAGCTTCCAGGTCGGTTCCGACGACGCCGAGGATTTGAGCATGCAGTTCGAGGAGATGGTCTCGACGAAGGACATCCTCAGCCTCCCGAAATACCATGCGTACGTTCGCCTGATGATCGACGGTATTCCGAGCAAGCCGTTCTCGGTGAGTACGTTGCCCCCGCCGAAGATCGAGCAGGCAGCGAACCGCGTCGACCAGCTGCGCGCCCTCTCGCGCGAGCGCTATGCCGAGAAGAAATCGGTCGTGGAAGAGAAAATCATGCGCTGGGCCGCGGGCGCCCAGGAAGCGCAGGTAGCTGCTAAAACCGCCGAGAAGTCGAAGGAGAAAGAAGAAGAGGAAAAGAAGAAAGCCCGCGCGAAGAAGATGACGCTGGAGCAGTACCGCGCGTGGCGCGACCGCGAGCTCTGGCTGAACCTCTACAACGCGATCCGCAAGAAGCAGTTCCTCGGCGAAGCCCTGACCGATGCCGAAGCGAAGGAGATGGCCGACCTGGCGCCGAAGCTCGAAGCGACCGGCGGCATCCCCGCGGTCAGCAAGACATTGCTTGATGAGGCCAAGAAGAAGGGGATCGATGTGAGCGCGTTTGGGGCGTGACCGCACCTGCACCGTCTGATACCGTGAAGCGGTGCGCATGCGCGTTATTGCCGCTATCGGCATTCTCCTCCTCGTCCTCGGGGCGTGGTTCTTCTTCGCGCAGAAGGCAGGGGCCGCGGTGGGAATCATCGACCTCTACAACGGCTCGGTGACGATCCGCGCGGGAGAGGAGGAAGAAGTCAGGGGCTCGGGTGACGCGGTGCGCGAAGATGAAATCATCATCGTGCCCGCGGGCAGCAGGGTCGGGATCGTGTTCGACGACGGATCGGTGGTGCGCCTTGACGGTCCGACGACGGCCATCATCCACGATCTCCTGGCGCAGAAAGAGCAGCTCATCAAAGGGCGGCTCGAGCTGATCGAGGGCCGCGTGTGGTCGAAGGTCAAAGGCCGCGTGCTCGCCGATTACGCCGTGGAAACCCCGACGATCGTCGCCACCGTGCGCGGCACGTGCTTCAACGTGTCGTACATCGCGACGGTCAGCACCGTGTACGTGTCGTGCGGGACGGTTAGCGTTCGGCTGAAGCAGCCGGGCACGGGCACGGGCGTCCTCGTCGAGGCGGGGTTCATGATCCAGATCCGCGACGAGCATGCGAAGGAAGACTTGGAGAACGGCCCGAAGCCGCTCCCGGACGCGGCGAAAAACGAGTGGATACACTTCAACGAAGACGAAGACGGTGACGGAGAAGATGACGCTGGGTCGTCGAGCTCATCGGTGTCATCGGTCTCCATGGCTTCGTCTCGCTCGTCCATTGCTCGTTCATCGGTCCTTTCTCGTTCATCGATCGGCCAGACAGTCGTGTCATCGTCCGTTGCGTCGGTTATACGGGCATCGTCGATCGCATCGGTTGCCGCGCCTGTCTCCCAGCTGCGCCTGAGCATCGATCGCACGACGATCGACGTGTCCGAGACGGCGAAGCTCACGGTGACGATGGTGACCGGCGAGGAGGAGGTCGATATGGCGCAGCGCGTCGGCTGGGAAGTGAAACCCTTCGTGATGGGCACCGTCGATCGTCTGGGGAACTTCCACCCGGCCGAGACGGGGAAGGCGACGATCGTTGCGGCGACGGAGGGGCACCGGTCCAATGCGGTGACGATCACCGTGACCTCGACGCAGACCGGGGGCGGAACGGACGGGGCAGCGACGCCTGCCGTTACCGTGTCGTCGATCCGCGTGAGCTGCGCCAAGCAGACGACGCAAGTGCGGACCGGACCGGGCCAGGTCGTGGCCCAGTGCGGTGCGACGGCCGCGATGAGCGACGGTTCGACGAAGGACGTCACGCGCAACGCCGCGACATGGAGCGTGAAGGGAAGCGCGGCCGGATTCGTGGATCAGAACGGGTACTACGTGTCGGGCGCGGATCAGGGGGTCGATACGGTGACGGCTTCGTGGGAAGGGAAGTCCGGCAGCGCGACCATTACCGTTCCGTAACCGAATGTACAAGCTGCTGCCGTGGTTGGCCGCGCCTCTCTGCTTCGCGCTCGTGGCATGGGTGCCGTTTTTCGAGGCGCTCGATTGGCGGGGGCTCGACCCGCTCGTCCCCGAGGCTGGCACCCACCCTGATATCGTCGTGCTCGCGGTCGACAATCGCAGCATCACGGAGCTGGGGCGCTGGCCGTGGTCGCGCGACCGGTACGCGGATCTGTTCGCCGTGTTGAAGGATGCGAAGCCGCGCGCCATCGGCATCGATATCATGTTCAGCGAAACGAGCAGTGCGGCTGAGGACGCGGCCTTCGCGCGTGCGCTTTCTACGGCGGAGTTTCCGGTGGTGCTTCCGGTCGAGGAGACCGTTTTGAACGACGGTACGAGGCGCCCGCTCCTGCCGCTGGAAGCCTTTAGAGGCGCAGTTGAACTTGGGCACGTGCACGTTCCGCCCGACCCGGGCGGGTTGGCGCGGTTCTTCCCTGCAACGCAGACGGTCGGGGGAACGGAGTACCCGGCGTTCGCCGCTGCGCTCGCTACATCTTTAGGTGCTGACGACGGCAGCAATGCCGTCGAGGGAAAAATCATCGCCTTCGCGGGGCCTGCGGGAACCGTGCCTACGTATAGCGTGACGGACGTGCTTTCGGGGCGCGTGCCGGATGATGTCCTGCGGGACGCGATCGTGCTTCTGGGGGCCACTGCGAGCGACCTGCACGATACCGTGAATGTTCCGGTCGGCGATGGGCTCATGAGCGGTGTCGAGTGGCACGCGACGGTCCTGAGCAACATGCTGCTGCGGTCTGCGCTGACGTCCGTACCGCGGTGGGTGACGTTCGCCGTGTCGCTGGCCCTGGCGCTCGTCGTGCTCGCGTTCTTCTATCTGCGGCCCATGCGCGATGGCGTCGCGGCGACCGTGTTAGGCATCGCGATCGTGCTTGTACTCTCCGCAGTGTTGGCCCGTGCTGGGATCCTCTTCCCGTTCGTCGTCCCCGTGCTCTCGATCGCCGGCACCGCGCTCGCGGTGGGCCTCGCACGGTCCGTCGCCATCGACCGCGAGAAACGCCGGCTCCGCCGCACGTTGAAAAACTACTTCTCGCCGCGGGTGATGGAAGCCATCCTCACGTCGCCCGATGCCGATGTGCTCGGGGCGAAGCGCGCGGAGGTATCGGTGTTCTTCAGCGATATCCGCAACTTCACGACGATCAGCGAATCGAGCGAACCAGAGCTGCTGGCCAGCTTGCTCCAGGAGTACTTCACCGCGATGAGCGAGGAGATCCACAAGACCGACGGCGTGCTCGAGAAGTTCGTCGGCGACGCGATCATGGCGTTCTGGGGCGCGCCCATCGCGTTCCCTGACCATGCCGAACGCGCGGTGCAGTCCGCTGTCGCGATGTACGAACGGTTTTTGACGCTCCGAGCGGACTGGGAGAAGCGGGGGATCGGCCCCGTGGATATTGGCATGTCCGTGAATACGGGGCCGGTGCTGGTAGGAAACTTGGGGTCCCGCGTGCGGTTCAACTACGGCATCCTCGGCGATACGGTGAATACGGCCGCCCGCATCGAGGGGCTCAACAAAGAGTTCAAGACGCATCTGCTCATCGGCAAGCGCACGGAGGAATTGCTGCCGCCGGGCATTGTGAGGATCGACCGCGGCGAGGTGATGGTGAAGGGGAAAACGAAGGCGATCCGGGTATTTGAAATTCCGATCGGTGGCGTACGATAGCCGCAGTTCCCCCTGCTCCATTTTCAACAAGGAGGTGGCTCATGAGCCGAAAAACGTTCGTTGCCGTCGTCGTGCACATCTTGTGCTGGGTAGCGGAATTCGTCCTCTGGCACATGCCATTCAAGATGCCGATCCCGCTCTTCGTGGGATTGGTCGCCTTCCTCGGCGCATTTTCGTTCGTCCTGATCTGCATGGACATCATCGCCTGGTGGCGGTGGTCCAAGATCCCGTTCCAGGACCCAGCCGCATTGGCCGCGCAGCTCGCCGCGGAAGACGGACGGCGCCTCGAACAAGAAATGCAGCTCTGTTTCCGAAAGGAGAACGCCGCATGAAACCGAAGTCCCTCGGCAGGGGGACTTTTTCATGTCTTGAATCGCGTTCGGGGCGTGCAATACTGGGCGCATATGGT
>CAZZDD010000027.1:0-32988 GCA_964652185.1 uncultured Candidatus Peribacteria bacterium
CCCTTGGGGCGGTGGGAGGTGGGCAGTGAGCACGATGCGCGAGGAGTTCGAGGCGTGGTTTTCCGAAGACGGCGCTTGGCCTGACGCGGTGAGGCGGTCTGGCGACGGCTACATGCTGGCAAGTGCTCAAGCCGCCTGGACTGCATGGCAAGCCGCCTACGCCGCAGGGCAGATGGCGGCAACGGAGCAGGTCGCAAAGGTGGCCGAGTGGTATTTCGGTGATCCAGGCGAGGTCAATCACTCGATAGCGGTCGCCATCCGCGCCAGAGACAAGGAGCAGGGATGCTGAGATTGCTTCGCTGGCTTCTTGGTCTGTGTGATCACCAGTGGTCGGACCACAACGTGATCAACGTCTACGAGGACTACGGGCGCGATGCCCCGTTACCGAAGCTGCTCTATGAACGCAGGATGCGCCAACGCTGCGACAAGTGTGGCAAGTGGCGCCAAGTGAAGTATTGAGGGAGGACGCATGCTGATGACCGAGACAGACCACATCCTCGATGACCTGCTATCGCGCTGGCATGGCTGGATGAAGTCATTCAGCCCCGTGCCCATCCAGGGGGCCGACCCGATGTTTCGCCAGGCCAAAAGCGGCCGGTCTTGGGACACAACAGACGACTTGATCGAGGCCGAGATCAACGGCCAAGTCATGAAGGCCATTGACTTCCACGTATCGGAATTACCCGACGACCCCAAAGCAGGCCGGCCCTACCGCTCGGCGATCTACTGCATTGCCAGGAACTGCTACACGGGCCGGAAGGTCTGGCTCAGCCCGAGGCTGCCGCAGGACCCTCAGGAACGTGGTGTGGTGCTGATGGAGGCGCGGAACATGCTCACGCGCAGGCTGATCGCTGCTGGCGTCATGTGATGGGGTTGCACACCATTGAATTTTGTGCGAAAGTATTGCTCGGACGGCCGAGGTGCGTCCAAAGTTAGCAGGCCGCTCAGGAGCAATCCGGGCGGCTTTTCTGTTTGCGCCGGGGCAGGTCATCGACCACCATCTGCACTCTCATGCATAGGCCTTGCCCCGGCCATCTACAAGCATTCCAGCACGCGGGACGTGTCGCCGGCCTTCCAAGCCGCGCTGAGCGGGATTCGATTTCCCCGGGATGCTCCAAGACCAGTTGCCGGGAGGCTGGACGGGCGCGATGACGGCGCCCAAACAAAACCGGCACCTTCATCGAAGCGGCATCGCGGAAGGACGCGACCGAGCGGGCTTAAGGGCCGCATGTGCCGCAAGAGACCCGGGCAGGCAGCGGACGAAAGAGCCTGGGTAAGCCGGTATCAAGCCCGGCCCGCTTCGATGAGGGTCAAGCACGTCAACCTGTGCAGGGTCGGGGATTCCCGGCCGCCGTCTATAGTCCGCGTATGTCATCGACGGAACTTTGGAATTCAGGTTGGCCCGACTGGAAGGACGCCGGGCGGCGTGTCGTCGTCGAGCGCGCTGGGGTTTTGGCCGAGGGCATCCTTAGTGTCGAGGACTTCGGATACGACGGTCAGGACGAGTACCCTATATGGGGCTGCACCGCAAATGACGGGTCGCTGATTGATTTCGCTGGAGCCGATCATTGGCGATTCGTGAGTTCCGCAGAATAGCAATAGTTGTCTCCTCGCCCACTTTGCAGGGCGCCTTGCCTGCCAGTCCTCGGATTGGTGGGCTTTTTCTTTTGGAGCCCGCATGTACCTGCAGTACTACCTCCCTCCCTGCTACGTGCACTACTCCTACGGCGGGGCGATCCCGGCGATGTGCACGGGGTTGCCGTGATGGCGAGGTGCACGGTGCAGGTCCATGTGTCGGTCGCATGGTGGCTGCGCTTCTACCTGTACGGCGTGATCCTGACGGCATGGCTCACTGGCCTGGTGCCTGATGAGGAGAAGGTCATGCGGGTGGCAAAGCGGGCGATTCGGCTGGAGGTGCGGTGATGGCCCTCGTCACCCTCAAGCCCAGGCTCCAGACCCTAAACACCAACAAGGTGAAGGTGCTGGACACCAAGGCAGGCGCCACCCCAATGGAGGGCGGACGGGCCTGGATGGAGAAGAGGAAGCGTGTTGCACTGCGGCATAGCTATCGGTGCGCTGGATGCGGTCGGTTGCTGCTCCCCCGCCAATGGGAGTGCGACCACATCGTGCCCCGTGAGCAGGGCGGCAGCAACGACGAGTCCAACCTGCAAAGTTTGTGCGTTCCCTGTCATCAGGCCAAGACGGCGCGAGAGGCAGAGGCTAGGGCGCGAGGTGGGGCGGCCTGAGATCGCGTCTCCTGCGGGCTCTGGGGGGCCGGCAGGGGTATCGAGGCAGGGGGGGTGGGTCGCATCCTGCCAGCCTGGCGGTTCGGGAAACCCTGCGGTTCCTCATTCGCAGAATTAATCGCCCTTGGAGGGTAATCAGCAAATGGCCGGTGTGAAGGGTAGAAGCGGTGGCCCTCGCCCGAACTCGGGTGGAGCGCGTCCGGGAGCGGGTCGGAAGCCTAAGGAGCCGGTGGTTTTGCACCTCGGTGCCATCTATGACGACCCGGAGAAGTTCCTGCGGGCCGTGATGAATGACTCTGGGTCGGACGCCAAGCTGCGCGTGGACGCCGCGAAGGCGCTGATGCCCTTCGTCCACATGAAGAAGGGCGAGGGCGGGAAGAAGGACGACCAGGCCGCCAAGGCGAAGCAGGTTGCCAGCCGATTTGCGGCGGCAGCCCCGCCGAAGTTGGTTGCTGCTGGCGGTAAGAAGGTCTGATGGAGTGGTCAACGGCCTGCCCGGACTGGGCGGCGCGGCTGCGGGCGGGTGAATCGATCATCCCTGCGCCGCTGTTCCCGGACCAGGCGGCGCAGGCGCTGGCGATCTTCAAGCAGTTGCGGATCGTGGATGCGCCTGGTAGCCCGACATTCGGCGAGGCGAGCAAGAAGTGGGTTTTCGACTTTGTAGCCGCGATCTTCGGGGCCTACGACGCTGAGACAGGACGCCGGCTGCTGCGGGAAGTGCTGATGCTCATCCCGAAGAAGAACAGCAAATCGACCCTGGCGGCCGGGATCATGGTCACGGCGATGATCCTGAACTGGCGGCAGTCGGCCGAGATGATCATCCTGGCGCCGACGATCAAGATCGCCAACAACGCCTTCGCGCCGGCCCGGGACATGATCAAGGCCGACGACGAGTTGAACGACCTATTTCAGGTTCAGGACCACTACCGGAAGATTACGCACCGGACGACGAATGCCACGCTGACGGTTCTTGCGGCCGACAGCGACACGGTAGGCGGCAACAAGGCCAGTTGGGTCCTGATCGACGAGGAATGGCTGTTCGGTAAGAAGGAGAAGTCAGAGGCGATGTTTCGTGAGGCAACCGGGGGGCTCACCTCCCGGCCTGAAGGCATCGTCATCAAGCTGAGCACTCAGTCGGACGAGCCGCCGAGTGGTGTGTTCAAGGCCGACCTCCAGCGGATGCGGGACATCCGTGATGGGAAGATCGTAGATCCGACCTCCCTGCCGGTGCTGTACGAGCACCCGCCGGAGATGGTGGCGAGCGGCGAGCACCTGAAGCTGGAGAACCTGGCCCTGGTGAACCCGAATTTCGGGGCATCGGTGGACGAAGAGCACCTCCGCAGGGAGTTTGAGAAGGCCGAGCAGGAGGGGGAACAGTCTCTCCGCGGCTTCCTGGCGAAGCACGGAAACATCGAGATCGGCCTGAACCTCCGGTCCGACCGCTGGGTGGGGGCGGATTTCTGGGAGCAGCAGGGCATCGAGAAGGCAATCTCGCTCGAATGGCTGCTGGAGAACTGCGAGGTCATCGATTCCGGGATTGATGGTGGCGGCCTGGACGACTTGCTCGGCATGGCCCTGATCGGCCGGCACAAGGTGACCGGGAAGTGGTACTTGTGGGCGCATGCCTGGGCGCATCCGTCCGTGCTGGAGCGCCGGAAGTCCGAGGCCGCCCGGTTCCGCGACTTCGAGAAGGACGGTGACCTGACCATCGTTCAGGAGATCGGGGATGACGTTCTGGAAGTCGCTGAGATCGTGGGCCGAGTCGAAGAGGCTGGCCTGCTGGACAAGGTTGGTTGTGACCCTGCGGGCCTGGGCGGAATCGTTGAGGCCCTGGTAGATGCGGGCGTCCCGCAAGAGAAGGTCATCGGCATCTCGCAGGGCTGGAAGCTCACGGGGGCGATCAAGACAACGGAGCGCAAGCTGGCCGAGGGGGGGCTGATCCACTCCGGCAGCCCGCTCATGGCCTGGTGCGTCGGAAACGCAAGGGTCGAGCCGAAAGGGAACGCCATCGTGATCACGAAGCAAGCGGCCGGCACGGCCAAGATCGATCCGCTGATGGCCACATTCAACGCGGTGACGCTGATGTCGCTGAATCCCGAGGGAATCGGGAAGTCGTTCTGGGAAGCCGCATGAAACTCTGGCCCTTCAGCCGAAAGTCGAACGAGGATGGCTCGATTCGCCACTCGCTCGATCTCTTCCGGCTGCTGTACGGCTGGATGGCGACGAAAAGCGGCGCATCGGTCAGCCACAAGTCTGCCCTGGAGGTGTCTGTGGTGCTGGCTTGTGCCCGGGTGATCTCGGAGGGTATCGCCCAGGTCCCGTTCAAGCTCTACCGGGCAGACGGCGAGAAGATGGCGCCGGCAGTCGATCACCCGCTGTACACGATCCTGCACCGCCGCCCGAATAGCTGGATGACCAGCTTCGACCTTCGGGAGACGATGGCGCTGCATGCCGTACTGACGGGTGATGCGGTGGCCTTCGTGAATCGGGTTCGCGGCGAGGTGAAGGAGATCATCCCCTTCGCCCCGGCCAACGTCACCATCAAGCAGGAAGACGACTACCGACTGACGTACCGGCTCCAGGCGCCGAATGGGCAGAGCCAGGACTTCCCGCAGGAGGCGATCTGGCACTGGCGCGGGCCGAGCTGGGATGGCGTCTGTGGACTGGATGTGGTGAAGCTGGCCCGGGAATCGATTGGCCTAGCGATGGCAACCGAGGAATCGCAGGCCAGGATGACGAAATCCGGGGCCTCCATGTCCGGTCTCTACTCGGTCGAGGACAAGCTGAACCCCGACCAATACAAGGCGCTCAGGGAGTGGATCGACAAGAACTTCGACGGCCCGCAGAACGTTGGGCGCACGAAGCTGCTGGATCGTGGGGCGAAGTACACGCCCACCAGCATGACGGCGGTCGATGCCCAGCTGCTGGAGACGCGGAAGCAGCAGGTCGAGGAAATCTGCCGAGTCTTTCGGGTTATGCCGATCATGGTCGGGTACTCGGACAAGACGGCGACTTACGCCAGCGCGGAGCAGATGTTTCAGGCCCATGTAGTCCATACGCTCTCGCCGTGGTACGCGCGTATTGAGCAGGCGGGCGAATCCCAGTTACTGACCGAGCGTGAACGGGAACAGGGCTACTTCATCAAGTTCAACGCAGCAGGCCTGATGCGTGGGTCGCACAAGGATCGTGCCGAGTATTACGCCAAGGCGCTGGGTGCCGGTGGCGCGCCTGGCTGGATGACACAGGACGAGATTCGGGCGCTGGAAGAGTTGAACCCGATGGGAGGCGAGGCGGCTGTGTTGCCGAAGCCGACGAATGTATCCGGCGACAAGCTGAAGGAAGGCGACGATGGATAGTCTGATCTGTAACCTGCATGAGGTGAAGTTCGACCCGGGCGAAGGCGCCCAGAACATGAGCTTCACCGGCTATGGGGCCGTGTTCGGCAACGTGGATGCCCACGGGGATGTGATCGAGCCGGGGGCCTTTTCCAAGTTCCTGTCGGACGTGAAGAGCGGGAATCAGCCATGGCCGGCGATGCTGTCGCAGCATGGCGGCTGGCAGATGAGCGCGGAGGACATGACCCCTATCGGCGTGTGGACCGACTTCAGCGAAGACGGGCATGGGCTGAAGGTTTCGGGGCAACTGGCGGACACGCCTCGCGGACGCGAAATGCATGCCCTGATGAAGATGGCCCCTCGCCCGGCCATCGATGGCATGTCCATCGGATACATCGCCAAGGAGTGGGAGCCCCGCAGCAGGCCGGAAGACCCCAAGCGCCGGCTGAAGCGGATCGACCTGATCGAAGTGTCGCTGGTCACGCGGCCGGCGAACGGAAAAGCGCGCGTCGAGGCTGTGAAGTCCATCGACGCCATTGAAACGCTGGCGGACGCCGAGCGCTACCTGAGAGAGTCAGGCGGCCTGTCCAAGAGCGCCGCCGTGGCCTTCGTGTCACGGATCAAGAGCCTCAGTCGGAGCGATTCTGGCGGGCTGCAAGAGCTGCTTGAAGCCCTCAAGGGCCGCGAGCAGCACATCCCGCGCTGAATCCCAGCGTACCCGCAACGAGCCGCCCAATGAGGCGGCTTTTTCATTGTCAAAGGACTGAAGATGACTGAAATCATCGAAATCAAGGGCCTGATCGAGAGGCAAGGTCAGGCGTGGGAAGAGTTCAAGAAGACGAACGACGAGCTGATGAAGGCGAAGGCGGACGGGAAGGCGGTGGCTGACCTCGAAACCAAGCTCGCCAAGATCAGCGCGGACATGGACCAACTGGCCGAGCTGAAGGCCGAGTTCGACAAGTTCGTCACCGCTTCCCAGCGGCCGGGCAACTCCGGCGAAGAGAAGGCGAAGCTGGAAGAAGAGTGCAAGTCGTGGAACGCCATGCTGCGCGCCGACTTTCAGTCCAAGGGCCGGCCGGTCCCCGCCGACATTTCGGTGGACCAGTACACCCAGTACAAGAGCGCCTTCTTCAACCTGATCCGTCACGGCGACATCGAGCGCCTGTCGGCTGACGAGCGCAAGGCCATGTCCGCGGGCTCGGACCCGGATGGTGGCTATCTGCTGCCGGCGCCGACCGTGGGTCGTATGGTCAAGCGGGTGTGGGAGCAGTCGATCATGCGCCAAATCGCATCGGTGCAGTCGATCTCCACCGACTCGCTGGAAGGCATCGTGGACAACGACGAAGCCGACGCCGGCTGGGTCTCGGAGATCGGCACCCGCAACGATACGGACACCCCGCAAGTCGGGAAGTACCGTATCGAAGCCCACGAGATGTACGCCCAGCCGAAGGTGACGCAAAAGCTCATCGACGATGCGGCAACCGACGTGGAAGCCTGGCTCGCCGACAAGGTGGCGGACAAGTTCGCCCGGATCGAGGGCGCCGCGTTCTGGAACGGGAACGGTGTGGGTCAGCCTCGCGGCCTGGCTTCGTACCCGACCGCGGCGACGACCGACGACACCCGCCCTTGGGGCACCTTCGAGCACGTCAACACGGGCGCGAGCGGTGACTTCCACACGACTAAGGCCGATCCCCTCCAGGACCTGCTGGGCTCCTTCAAGGACCAATACCTGCAAGGCGCGTCCTTCGTGATGCGCCGCGAGGTGCGGACGAAGATCCGCAAGATGAAGGAGGCCACGAGCGACCGCTACCTGTGGGAGCCGAGCCTGCAAGCGGGCCAGCCGGATCGCCTGCTGGGCTATCCGACGCGCATCGACCAGTACATGCCGGCTCTGGCATCTGGCTCGCTGTCCCTGGCGTTCGGCGACTTCAAGGAAGCCTACACCATCGTGGATCGCATCGGCGTTCGCACCCTGCGCGATCCGTACACCGCCAAGCCGTACATCCGCTTCTATTCCACGAAGCGGACCGGCGGCGGCGCCATTAACTTCGAGGCGGTGAAGTTCCTCCGCTTCGCAAGCTCTTAATCAGCACGAAGGAAAGGACAGATCATGAGCCTCATTCATGACGTGAAGATCACGGTGGTGGCGGCCGCTGCCGCTGCCGCGCAGACCGAAGTCGTGTCGAGCGTGCTCGACATGCAGGGCTGGGATGGTGTCATGTTCGTTGCCTTGACCGGCGACGTGACGACCGACGCCGTGCTGACTCTGACCGCGAAGGGCAACACCGAGAACAGCACCAGCTCGCCCACGCCTGTGACGCAGGTTGCCACGTCGGCCTTCACGGCTGACGGCACGAACGCCGACAGCAAGGCGCTGGTGGTGGATGTGAACGAGCCCGCCCTGCGGTACGTGTTCGCCTCCCTCACTCGCACCGCGGCCAACGCTGTGGTGGGCGGCATCATCGCCATCCAGTACAAGGCGGCGCTCAAGCCGACCGTGCAGGATGCCACGGTGATTGCCAGCGCGGTCGGTCCCGGCACTGCCGGCTGATGCGTGTAGCGCCTTCGCAAGAGGGCGCTATGCAGATCATGAGCACCACACTCGTAACCCCCGCTGCATTTCTGCCGGTGACGCTTGAAGAAATCAAGCTGCATCTGCGGGTCGATGGCGATGATGAAGATGACCTGTTGGAGGTCTACATCCCGGCAGCGGTAGCGATGTGCCAGCAACAGATCAACAGCTCCATCATGCTCCAGACATGGAGGCTCACGCTGGAGCGATTCGAGGATTCTGTCCGGCTGCTGAATGCTCCGATTCAGGCCATCGACGCCATCACCTACGTGGATGTGAACGGGGCGACTCAAACGCTCGACTCTGGCGACTACGTTCTGACCGGCGACACCGTGACTCCCGCTGACCAATGGCCGGAAGTAAAGGCTGGCCCTGGCGCGGTGCAAATCACCTACAAGGCCGGCTTTTCTGCCGGGAACGAGGTGGCGCAGCAGGCGGCAGTCCCCGCCGCGATCAAGTCCTGGCTGATGCTGACCGTTGGCACGATGTACGCAAACCGAGAGAGCATCCTTGCCGGGGTGTCGGTGGCGAGCATCCAGGGCCAGTTTGTGGATCGGCTGCTGGACCCATACCGGGTGTTCTGATGCGCGCCGGCACCCTCAACTCCCGCGTGACGATCAAGCGCCTCGTCTCAGGACAGGGGCCTGACGGTCAGCCGACCGACGTGTGGTCCGACCTGGCTACGGTGTGGGCCAACATCCGCAACAAGACCGGCTCCGAGGCGATCCGTGCGGACAAAGAGGTGTCCGTGGTGCAGACGAGCATCCGGATTCGGAAGCGCACAGACGTGACGGCGCCCATGAGGGTGCATCACGGCTCGACGGTCTACGAGATCAAGGCCGTTCTGCCGGATGAGGTGGAGCGGGAGAAGATCGATCTTGTCTGCGAGGTCATCAATGGCTGACGCATTCCGCATTGAGTTGGACGATGCGGCGCTGAATGCCTCCATGGACCGCATCACCAAAGCGGCTGCGAAGGCTGTCCGGCCGGCAGCCCAGGCCGGCGCGGAGGAGTACTACTTCGAGGCTCGCCTCCGGTGCCCCGTGTCCGCCGAGGCCCATTACTTCTACGGTCGCCAGTCGAAGAAGACGGGTGTTCGCTACCTATTCGAGCCTGGGAATCTGCGCAATTCGCTCTATCAGGTGTACTCGAAGGACAACAGCGGGCAGGGCCTGGCCGAGTATCACGTCGCCTGGAACCACCAGAAGGCGCCCTATGGGTTCATGGTGGAGTACGGCACGAGCCGGGCGCCTGCGCATCCGTTTTTGCGGCCTGCATACGCGGCGGTGCAGCAGCACGCCCTGCAGGTTGCCAACGCCGTACTGCTGGACGAGATGCGCAAGGAGCTGGCGTGACGGTAGAGACCGACATCTATGCGGCCATCAAGGGGCTTGCGGCTGTGGATGGAGCCGGGCGCGCCTGCTATCCGGACGTGGCTCGCCAAGGTGCTCCGACGCCCTACATCGTCTATCAGCAGGTCGGCGGCGAAGCCCCGACGTTCCTGGAGAACGCTGTCCCGTCGAAGAAGAACGGGCGATTCCAGATCACATGCTGGTCGCCCAGCCGATCCGAGGCGGTCGCCAAGATCATCGCTGTGGAGGCCGCCATGGTCACTGCCACGGCATTCCAGGCTCGCCCAGTGGGTGCGCCCGTTTCCCTGTACGACGAAGACACCGGCCTGAGAGGGTCGGCGCAGGATTTCACGGTTTGGTCTAACCGATAGAGGACTGACCGCCAGAGCAAAGCCGCTTCCGGGCAACCGGGGCGGCTTTTTTGTCGCCCGCTGAGGGCATCCACCCCCAACCCGCCGCGTGCGGGTTTTTTCGTTACTGAAAGGCCCTCATCATGAGCGTGAGTCTCCCCAACGGCTCGACGGTCGCCATTGCCTCCGGGTATGGCTCGCCCGTCACCATCACTGCAATCACCAACGCCAATCCCGGCGTTGCAAGCGCAACTGCACATGGCTTCTCGGACGGCGATTATGTGGAAATCACCTCCGGGTGGTCGAAACTCACCGAGCGTGTCGTCCGTGTCGATGACTCCATCACCGACGCTTTCGACCTGGAGGGCGTGGACACCACGTCTACCTCGATGTATCCGTCCGGTGGCGGTGCTGGCTCTGCCCGGAAGATCACCGGCTGGACCCAACTGGCCCAGATCACCGATTCGTCCTCGGAGGGTGGTGAGCAGCAGTTCCTGACCTACCAGTTTCTGGAGTCGGACAGCGAGAAGCGCATCCCGACGACGAAGACCGCAGCTGGCATCACCTTCACGGTGGCCGATGACCCGACCCTGCCGGGCTACATCCTGGCGAAGCAGGCCAACGACGACCGTCTGCCGCGCGCGCTGCTGGTGACGCTCTCCAACGGCGGGAAGCTTCTCTACAACGCCTACATCAGCCTGTCGGTCATTCCGTCGCTGACCGTCAATCAGCTGATGACCGTGCAGGTCACGCTGTCGCTGCTGGGCGATCCGGTGCGCTACAGCTCCTGATCGGAGTTGCCATGGCCCGCTTCGGCGGGCCTTTTCATGCCCGCTGGGTCGCGCCCTTCGGGTCTTTTTCCTGACGAAAGACAACTATGGCAAAGCTCAAGCTGGTTCCCGATCCCACGTTCAAGGCCAAGGTGCCGATCCCTGTGCCTGGCGGCAAGACGACGCCCGTCGAATTCACCTTCCGCTACCGGAACGCGGATGAGATGGCCGAGTTCGGCAAGACGCTGGAGGGCCGCGAAGACCTGGACTTGATGCTGGACATCGCGAGCGGATGGGACCTGGCCGAGCCGTTCGACAAGGAAAACGTGGGGCTGCTGCTGAAGTCCTACGCCGGGTGCGCGTGGCCGATCCTGCGCACCTACATGGACGAACTGAACGCGGCCAAGGAAAAAAACTAAAGGCGGTCGCCGTCGCGCTCTACACGCCGCTTCCTACTGAGGAAGAGGCGGCCCGATTCGGGCTGACGGTGGACGAGGCGAGCGGCCCTGAAGTTGAAGTCTGGCCCTGCCACGAGCAGGCGCTGGTGGTGTTCTCCAAGCTGGGAACGCAATGGCGCAGCGGAATGGCTGGGGCAACCGGACTTGATTACTCGGGCGTCGAGTCGGCGCTCCGAATGCTACGCATCCCCCGTACTGACTGGCCCGGCCTGTTCGACGACATCCATGTGATGGAGCAGGCCGCGCTGGAGTACATGCACCGCGACACCAAGAAGGGCTGACCCATGGCAGATATGCAATCGCAGATCAAGATGACTGCGGATGCGACTGGCGTTGAGACTGGTGTCGCCCGGGCGAAGCGTTCGATCCGCGATCTGGGCAACACCGCCCAGACCGAGGGGAAGAAGGCCGCCGCCGGCTTGGAGAACATCGGCGCCGGCAGCGGAAAGGCCGCCACGAAGGTTGAGTCTGCCACTCGCTCGCTCATCGGGTCTATCCAGCGGACCACTGCTGCGATGGAGGCGGGAAGCAAGTCGAGTGCCGACTACTACCGAGCCCTTGCCCAGCAGCGCGGCATTTCGACACAGACGCTGGAACCGTACCTCAAGCAACTTGAGCAGGTCACGGCCAAGCAGAAGGCGGCACAAACAGCCCTGGCCGCCGGGAATGCAGTGCTCGACAAGACGGGCATCAGCGCCAAGCAGACGGCGGCGGCGCTGCGTGGCGTCCCTGCACAGTTTACCGACATCGCCGTCAGCCTGCAGGGCGGCCAGAATCCCCTCACCGTGCTGCTTCAGCAGGGCGGCCAACTCAAGGACATGTTCGGCGGCATCGGCCCGGCCGCGCGTGCCCTCGGTGGGTACGTCGCGAGCCTCATCACCCCGTTCACCCTTGCGGCTGCCGGCGCCGGCGCTCTGGCCTTCGCCTACTACCAGGCAACGGAACGCTCGCTCGCATTCAACAAAGCCCTCATCAACACCGGCAACTACGTCGGGAAGACCGCAGGACAGTTGGAGGGCATGGCGCGGGCGATCTCGTCCACCATCGGCACGCAGGGGCAGGCGGCCGATGCGCTGGAGCAACTGGCCGCGTCCGGAAAGATCGCCGGAGACAACCTGTCCCTGCTTGCGACGGCTGCGGTCGCGATGCAGCGCGAGATGGGCGTGGCGATCAAGGAGTCGGTAGCCGACTTCGTGAAACTGGCCGAGGAGCCGACCAAGGCGTCCGCCAAGCTCAACGAGTCCCTGCACTACCTGACCGAAGAGACCTACTCCCGCATCCGTGCCTTGGAGGAGCAGGGGCGCAAGGAGGAGGCCGCAGCCCTTGCTGAAACCTCCTATGCGAATGCTGCCATCCAGCGGATGCAGAAGGTGCGCGAGGAGTCTGGGTATCTGGCCCGGGCGCTGACTGGCGTCAAGGAGATCGCGCTCGGCATGTGGAACGCCGTTGCCAACGGGGTCGCCAGTATCGGCGCCCAGGCTTCGGCGGCTCAGAAGTTGGTCGATGCCCAGCGCAAGGTCGCCTACCTGCAGCAAAACGGCAGCACGCCCCAGGCTCTGGCCAATGCGCAGGCTGATGTTGCCTCTCTGTCCCGCCAGGCGCTGCGCGAACAGGAGAACGCGTATGCACAGGGCGAGCGTGCGCGTAACGAGTCAGCGAAGATCGCGGCATCCGACCGCCTTGCCACGCTCACCAAGGAAATCCAGTCCAACGCTGACCGCCGGAAGAAGGCGTTGAAGCAGCTCGCGGACGACTACAGGACGCTGGGCAAATCAACCGACAGCGACGAGTATCGGAAGGCGGTCGCGGGCATCAATGAGCGGTACAAGGACCCGAAGGGGCCCAAGGCAAAAGCGTACCAAGACGACGCCAGCACCAAGATGCTGGCATCCCTCAAGGAGACCGAAGCATCCCTGAAGGCCCAACTGGAGGCTTCCGAGAAACTCACGTCCGCCGAACAGCAGCGTGCGAAGTTCGTTCAGGAAGTGGCCGACCTCAAAGAGAAGCGACAGCTCACCGCGGAGCAGAAGAGCCTGCTTGCCTCCAAGGACCAAATCCTTGCGCAACTGGACATCAACGTCGCGCTGGAGAAGCAAATCCAGGCCAAGGAGAAGGCTCGGAAACTGGACGAGGAGGCAAAGCGGAACGCGGAAGAGTTCAAGCGGCAGATCGAGGCAATCAATCTGTCGATCCAGTCCACAGCACAGAGTCGAGCCGACCAGTACGACCGCTCCCTGTCTGCATTCGGGCTTGGTTCTCGCGCCCGCGAGCAGGTCGAAGCGCAGAAATCGATCTTCCGGGAATTCGAGCGCTACCAGCTCCAGCTCAACAAGCAGGCGGCCGAGAAGAATCAGCTTGGGTCGGACGAGTACAAGGCCGAGTCGCAGCGTATCAAGGATGCCCTGAACGACGCTCTGAAGGCCCAGGAAGACTACTTCGCCGCGCTGAAGGAGAAGCAGAGCGACTGGAAGAACGGGGCGAACGAAGCTCTGGCGGACTACATCGACCGGATCGACAACGCGGCAGAGCGAGCCAGGGATGCGATCACGGAAAGCCTTGACGGCCTGACCGGATCGCTGACCGATGCCCTGATGGGCGAAGGCTCGGGCTCCTGGGAAGATTTCGGGAAGAACATCGCCCGCCGATTGCTGAAGGGCTTCGTCGAGACGGAGATCACCAAGCCGCTCGCGCAGTTCCTGCAGCAAAGTTTGAATGACGGTAGCTCGGGTGTCGGGAGCATTCTGGGGTCGCTATTTGGCGGGAAGGGCTCCGGTGCGCTTGCAAGCCTCCTTGGCGTGAAGGACGTTGCGAGCACAGCATCAACCGCATCTGCCGCTACCGCCCAAGCTTCAGTCGCCGCGAGCGCCACGGCTGCTACCACCTCCCTGACGGCCCTTGCGGCCGCCGCTGCGACTGCTGCCGCGTCGATGGGTGGGACGAGCCTTGCGGGGGCACTTGGTATTGCCAACTCCATCGGGGCGAGTGGCGGTGATGCGTTGGGCTCGCTGATCTCTGCGATGGGCTGGGCTGACGGCGGATACACCGGAGCCGGTGGGAAGTACCAGCCGGCTGGCATCGTCCATGCCGGTGAGTACGTGATCAATGCGGACAGCACTCGCCGCCTGGGCCTGAACCTGCTGGACAAGCTCAACCGCCGCGGCTTCGCTGACGGTGGGTTCGTGAACCCGGCAGCAATCATGGGCGGCGATCTTCGCGGTCCAGGCAACAGCACCACGCAGAACATCAACATCCACAACCATTTCGCTGCCGGCACCAGCCGAGAGACCATCGATCAGGCTGTGCTGAGGATGTCTCGTGCGCTCCAAAAGGCCGGGAGGAACGCATGAACGTCCTCGATAACGTCATCTTCCCGAACAGCGTCATTGTGGCGGGGGTGACGGGCACGCGGTCGAGGCAGAACACGCGCACGCGCAACCAAGGCGGCTACGTCGATGTGTCGGTGGTGCGGGACTACACCCTGCGCTCCTGGCAGATCGGCACGGCACCCTTGCGCATTCCCGCCTTCGAGCAGTTGGTTGCCGTGGCCGAGGTGACGGACTACGGGGCGTTTGGGATGCTGCTGGAGGACCCCATCGACAACACCGCCACTGTGGCGAATGGCGCATTGACCGGCTACATGCTCGGCGTCGAGACTGGGCCGGTGGGATATGGGAACGGGTGCCCGACCTACGGCTTCCGCAAGCTCTACGCCATCGCCGGGGGAGCGAGGACCAAGGCGCACGCCCTGACCCGAACCCGGAATGCTGTCGTCTATCGGGGCGGCGTGGCTGTCACGGTCGGCTCCAGCGCCGGCAACATCGCCATCTCCTCCGGCGTGCAGTACGTTACCTTCGTTCCTGACGCCACGCGCACGGTGTCGAGCGTGACAGTGGGCGCGACGACGCAGGTAACCCTGTCCTCGGCCATTGGCCTGTCTGTGGGGCAACGCTTGTGGCTTCAGGGTCTGACCGGGACCCACGCGGCGCTCCTGAACGGCCAGAGCCACCAGATCACGAACATCGTCGGTGCCGTCTACACGCTCGCGGTGAACACCGCCGGAAAGACGATCACGGCCGCAGGGCAGGGCCACAAGTACCCGCAGCCGGACGAGACGCTGACCTGGGCAGGGAAGTTCTATTTCCCCGTCCACTTCCGGGACGACAACCTCGAATGGGAGTTGGTTGTGCCCGGTCAGTACGACGCGCGGCACGTCACGATCCCTCAGACCTACCTCGACGAGGTTCGGGAAGCCTGATGCGGTCGATTTCAAGCCAACTCGCGGCGCACTACGCCAGCGGGTCGAGGACCCTTGCGCGCTGCTGGCGCATCGAGAGGAAGGACGGGGTGGTGTTCTGCCTCACGTCCTGCGCGTTCGACCTGCTGTACCTGGGCGAGGTCTACAGGGCCAAAGAAGGATTGAACCCCAACGCCATCGAGCAGACGGCGGACGGGGCGGTGCCCAACTCCGAAATGACCGGCGTGCTGTCGTCCGACTTGGCGACGGAGCAGGAGATTCTGGCCGGCGCGTGGGACGGGGCTCAGGTGTCCATCTTCGAGGTCAACTTCCGCGACCTGACGATGGGACACCTCATCATCGGCCTGGGCACGCTGGGCGGGATGGAGGTCGGGCGGCTGACCTTCAAAGCCGAGTACCGGGGTCTGGCTCAGGCGCTCCAGCTCACGACGGGCCGGACCTATTCCCCCATTTGCATGACCGACCTGGGCAGTTCGGAGTGCAAGGTAGACGTGGAGTCAATGCGCGTCACCAGCACCGTGACCGCCGTGACCGACCGCCGCACGTTCTCCGACTCCGCGAACATCGAAGCCGACGACTGGTTCGGGGCTGGTGTCGTCACGTTCTCCGGCGGCGACCTAGATGGCTTCTCCATGGAGGTCTACAGCTACGACGGGGCGGGCAACTTCCAACTCGTCCTGCCGATGCCCGTAAACATCCCCGTGGGCCAGGCGTACAGCGTCATCCCCGGATGCAGGAAGCGCCACGAGCGCGGCGCACGCAATCCCCTCGGGGTCTCGGACTGCGTGGACAAGTTCAACAACGTCATCAACTTCCGCGGCTTCCCGCCGAGCCAGTTCCCGGGCAACAACCGGATTCTCGGGCTGGGGTCCAACGCATCCACCTCGTTCAACCCATGACGCAAGCAGAGCAAATCGTCGCCGCAGCGCGCAAGGCGATTGGAACCCCGTGGGTTCATCAAGGACGCTCGGACGAGGGCATCGACTGCGCCGGCCTGGTCATCAAGATCGGCAACGAACTTGGTCTTTTGGATTGGGACATCAAGGACTACGAGCGCAAGGCATCCATGTCCGCGATGCTCGACATCTGCCGGGAGCACCTGACCGAGATTCCGCGTGTGGCCCTGCAACCCGGCGATCTGGTTGTGCTGCGGTTCAAGGACACGAACCACATCGGCATCATTGGCGACTACCCGCACGGTGGGCTGTCGATCATCCACGCGCAGGCGACGGCACCTCGACGAGTCGGCGAAAACCGATTCTGCGATGACTGGATGAAGCTGATCGGCTGTCGTCTGGCGGGCTGCTTCCGCTTTCCGGAGCATGTGCGATGAGTGACGGCCGCACCTGGGGCACCGTCATTGGTGGGATCATCGGGTACTTTGTCCCGGTGATTGGGTGGGCGGCTGGCGCGGCCATCGGTGGGGCGGTCGGCGGTCTGCTGGAGCCGACCAAGAAGGTCGAGCAGGGCCGAATCGACGACCTGAAGGTGTCGGTCAGCCAGTACGGCGCAGGCATTCCCGAGACATGGGGCAACAACGTCCCTCCTGCGACGTGGGTGTGGGCTACCGATGTCATTGAGATCGGGCAGACCCAAGGCGGAGGAAAGGGCGGTGGCGGAACGGAGGTCACGCAGTACCGCCAGTTCATCCACGGCTATCTCGTGCTCGGCCGCACGCCTCCAGTCGGCTCCACGATCCAGATTCGCAAAGCCTGGGTGGACGGCAAACTGACCTATGACGCCTCGTCGGGGTTGTCTGTCGCTCAGGCACTGGCAAGCGAGGAAAACCCGTTCGCGCAGATCAGCTTGCACCCGGGGTGGGAGGACCAGATTCCTCATCCCATCATGGAGTTCTATGAGGGGATCGGTAACACGCCGGCATACAGGGGTGTGGTGGGGGTGTTCGTGTTCGGGCTGGAGTGCCCAGGGGGCCGGATTCCTCAGTTGAGCTTCGAGATAGTCACTAACGCAAACTTCTTGGTCGAGCGCTCCGAGTTCTGCGAGGTGCCTCCTGGCCCTGAGAACGTCAACGCCGCCACCGCGATCATTGGCTCTGAGACGATTTGGCATATCCAAGAGGTCGGCAATGTCAGCATGGCCTCTTACGGCCTGAAGATCAGTCGGTGCGGTCCTGGCTACTCTCGATTTGTCTATTCCGTCCCATCTCCATTCTGGGGCAACGGGGGGCTTCCTATCCCGGTCGATGGTGGGAGTCCGGCATTGATCCGATGCAAGCCTGGAGCCAACACCAACGCCAAGTTGAGTGTGTACCGCATGGACATTGAGAATGGTGGGGTGGAGTCGGAAATCTTGGCCTATGTCCCGGGATCTAGTGCGAACATTCTTGGTACAGGTCTGGATGTGTCTGCGGCATATGACCAGACTGGAGAGTACTATGCGGTTCGCGGTGGAGGGTCTACTAGGTCCGCCAGAATCACATTTATCAAAGACCGATCCCAAGTTCTATCCGATGAGATTCCCGGTACTCGCGGCCCCGTTGCGGCTGCTGGCGGGCACGGCTATGCACTGAGCCATGACGGCGGAAATTTGGTGCTGTCAAAGTTCGATCCGGAAGATGGTGCGCTACTCCAGTCCTATTCTGGCCCTGCTGTATCGAGCCCTGGCATGTCGTGGGCATGTCTTCACGCAGATCAAGCGGACGGAGCATTCGGAGGTGTCCTGTACGCATGGCTATCCTGCAACAGTGGGGAGTATCACCTCTACAAGATCGCCAATGGGATCTGGACGCTCATCTCCGATGAGGCTAACGCTGGGCCGAACGATAAGGTAAGCCAACCCACGACCTTCTATGCGGACGGTCGTCGGTGTGTCATCGGCCCATCGACATCCGTCGGGGGGGATGATCACGTATACACAATGGTGAACTTCAACGTGCTCACGCCGGCCGAGGCGCCGATCTCCTTATTGATCGAGTCGCAGTGTGATCGCGTCGGTCTCTCCGGAAAGACGGACCTCTTGTCCATCGATGACACGGTGTGGGGCTACACCTTCAACAAGTCTCCTGCGAGTGCGCGGAACAACATCGCGCCGCTGCTGACCTATGCAGGTGTCGCTCAGGTCGAGGAAGACGGGATCATCCGGTTCTTCCATCGCGGCGACAAGACGCCAGTAGCCACGATTGGCTACGATGAACTGGGATGCACCGAAGACGGTCAGGAGCCGGGCGACCCATTCCCGCTGACTCGGACGCAAGAGGCCGAGTGCCCGCGCTCTGTGACGGTGCAGTACGTCAACCCGTTCTTCGACTACCAGACCAGCACCGAGACGGCGCGGAGGATCGTCACCGATTCGGAGCTTGACGAGACCGTGACCCTCGATGTGGCGATGACGCCGGACAAGGCGGCAACTATCGCCCACCGAACGCTGTACGAGCGGTGGATTGCCAGGGACACGCGATCCTTCAAGGTGTCGCGCAAGTTCGCTGCCCTCTCCCCTGGCGACGTGGTGACCATCGAATATCCACGAGGGACCACCGGCAACTACATGCTCGCCAAGGTCAACGATACAGGGGCCTTGATCGAGGCTGAATGCGTGCCTGCGGACGCCGAACTGCTGACGCAATCGATCCCCGGGACCAATGGCTACACCGGGCAGCAGATCGCCCCTCTTGCTCCGCCTACGCTGTTGACGGTGGTGGACTCTCGCATCCTGCGTGACGCCGACAACAACGCCGGTTTGTACGCGGCGATGGCTGGGTTTGGGCCTGGCTGGTCGGGCTCGGAATTGTGGGCAGGCGACGACGCCAACGCGCTTGTTGATCGCGGCGGGGTGACGACCGAGGCAGTTCAGGGGGTGTGCGAGACGACGCTGGGAGCCTACACCCTGGGCAACGTGGACGAGCACAACCTGCTCACGGTCAACGTCGGCAATGGGGCTCTCTCGACCATCACCAGGGATGCGCTGCTCAACGGGTCCGCGAATGTTGCAGTGGTCGGCGCTCCGGGGCGATGGGAGGTCATCAAGTTCCAGCGCGCCGATGATCTGGGGTCGGGCCGGTACATCCTCTCCGGGTTACTGCGTGGACTCCAGGGCTCCGAGTTCGCCATTGCCCAACACGCGTCTGGTGACCGCTTCGTTTTCATGTCTGATGGGGGTGTTCTTCGCCCCAACTTTGAGCCCGGGACCATCGGCCAGGACATGGCATTCAAGGTTGTGTCTGTGGGTCGCCGGTTCGACTCGGCATCGGTGCAGACGGCCGAGAACACAGGCGAGGGTCTTCGTCCGTCCAGCCCGACGACCCTACGCAAGTCATTCAGCACAAACGACATTGTGCTGACTTGGGGCAGGCGGACTCGACTCGCCCAGCAGTGGTGGCTTGGCAACGTGCCTCTCGGCGAGGAATCCGAGCGATACGAGATCGACATCTTCAGCGACAACACCTATACGACGGTCAAGCGCACGCTCACCAGTACAAGCTCAACCGTCACCTACACGTCCGCCCAGCAAGTAGCGGATTTCGGCAGCAATCAAACCACTGTCTACGTCCGCATCTATCAGATGAGCGGGACCGTTGGCAGGGGCCACGAGTTGCAGCAGGCCATTTAAACCACACCGTATCGACTTAGCCGCCTTCGGGCGGCTGTTTGTTTTGGGGAACGCATGACCACTCTTGCAACGGTCGCCGCAGGCACTGGCGCGATCACAGACATCAATGACAACTTCATCGCGGCGAGTCCGGCGGCGGTGTATGGGCGCCGAGCCGCTGCTACATCGGGACTGACCTGGGGCTACTACGGCGGCATCGCCTTTGGCGCGACCGTCGCAAACGGCACTGTGTCTCTCACCGCATCGAACACCAACTACATCGTTGCCTCGCGTTCGACTGGCGCGGTGTCCGTGGCGACCAGTACGACCAACTGGAACAACGCGACTGACTATTTCCGCCTCTATCAAGTCGTCGCCGGAGCATCGGCCGTCACGAGTTACACGGATCATAGGGATTTCACCGGCGGTGGTGGCGGAAGCGGAGGCTCTGCTGATCTGGTGTCCTACGACAACTCCACGTCCGGTCTTTCTGCGACCAACGTCCAAGATGCGCTTGATGAGGTTGCGGCGGTCATTGTCAGCGCCGCAACGCAGACCATCGCCATTGCCTGCAGCGACGAGACAACCGCGCTCAGTGCCGGCGCATCTAAGGTGACTTTCCACATGCCCTATGACTTCACCCTGACGGAAGTGATTGCAGGGCTCACGACTGCGCAGGCGAGCGGGTCCATTTTCACGGTGGACATCAATGCCGCCGGCACGTCGATTCTTTCCACCAAACTGACCATCGACAACACTGAAGAGACGAGCATCACTGCCGCGACCCCTGCTGTCATCAGTACGAGCGCCCTTACTAAAGGGCAGAAGATGACAATCGATATCGACCAGATTGGCAACGGCTCTGCAACCGGGCTCAAGGTCTATTTCGTGGGAGTGCCGACCTGATGCTGCTCAATCCATATCGATTCGCTCCGGCGCCCGGACCATCAGTGGCGTGGAACTCGGCTGACAAGAATTCATCCGTCGTCTTAAGCAATGGCGATCTGACGGCATCAGGCTCCGCATTAATGTCGGTCAGAGCCACGCAGTCAAGAAGCAGCGGAATCTACCAGTTTGAGGTTACTGTCGATACGCTGACGAATAATTTCGTCCGCATTGGACTAGGTAGGTCTACAGCTTCATTGTCCGATGCACCAGGGGCTGCAAACGGTCTTGGCTTTAGGGCCAATGGCGATCTTTGGATCGCTAACGGCGGATCTAGCTATTCGTCATCGTATTCCGCTGGTGACATCATTGGATGCGTCTACAACTTTAGCACCGGATTTGTGACGTTCTACAAGAATGGGAATGGATTGGGTTCGACGAATGTCGGTTACGTTGGAATTGCACTTTTCCCGATGATCGGAGGAATGGCGAGTGCGGGCGCATGGGCAGGGACGCTGGCTGCTACTGGCTTGGCCTATCCAGTTAGCGGCGCCACAGAGTGGGGCGCGTGATGGATATCAATCAACTACCAATTCAAGCCGCCTCCGGGCGGTTTTCTTTTGCCTGAAAGGTTGCCCAGTGCCCGCAAAGCAAGAACTCCACGACATCGCCATTGAGGCGGCCAAGGCATCCCCTGGCGTCATCGCATCAGGCTTCACGCTGAGCACGGCGGTCACGGTCGCAACGCTGCTCTTCATCCTGCTCCAGATCGCCTACCTGATCCGCAAGTGGTGGAGGGAGGAAACCGAGTGGGGGCGGAAGATCCGGCAGTGGGCTGAGCGGCACGGCATCTCGAAGCCGATGGAGTTGGACGAATGAAGACGCCAGGCGCTCCGAGCATCCCGGCCTCCCTGGCGCGCAAGGGCGCGATCCCCGCTGCGCTGCTGGCGGCGCTGACGAGCCCCCTGGCGTACACGACGCTGGAACGCATGGAGGGCAACATCCTCCGCGTGTACGCCGACAACCTGGCCGGGGGCATCCCGACCTACTGCGCCGGCCGCACGGACTGGAAGGCAAAAGTCGGCGAGAAGCTGACCGACGACCAGTGCCGCGAGGTGAACAAGGTCACGTTGCTGGAGTATGGCTACGCGATCCTGGGGTGCGTCTCCTGGGACTACCTGACGGCATCGCGCCTGATCGGCTTGACTATGTTCGCGGTCAACGTCGGCAAGGAGGGGGCGTGTGGGTCTCAGGCCGTGCGCAACATCAACGCCGGCAGGGTGATGCAGGGATGCGACCTGATCGCCCGCACGCCGGATGGGCGGCCGAACTGGTCGAACGCTGGCGGGAAGTACGTCCAGGGCCTGCAGAACCGCCGTCAGGCTGAACGCAAGCTGTGCAGGGAGGAATCATGACCGACAAGCTGCTGGAAAAGAAGTGGATCGTGACGTGCTACCTACTGCTGATCCCCACGGTGCTGCGGCTGGCGGACAAGCTCACGGAATCCGGCCTGCTGACCATCTGGGGGCTTGCCGCTGGCGCCTTTCTTACTGCCGAAGTCGTCGAGAAGGCGACCGCGAAGGAGCCGTGATGCCCTGCGCCCGCTGCGGATCGCTGGACCACACGGTGAGTCATTGCCCGTGGCCGTGTTCACTTTTCCGCGATTTCTTTGCACGTCTGCGCGACGTGTATAGGCCATGACCGCCCTCCTGAACTGGCGCCTGTGGGCTGCTGCCGGGGTGGCGGTGCTGCTGGCCTGGACCCACTTTTTCGTCTACCGGGCGGGCAAGGCGGTCGTGCGCAACGAGTTCGACGCCTACAAGCTGGCGCAGTCCGAGGCCCGCATCCTGGCCGACCGCGCCCGGGAACAACGCAACGCCGCCCGCCAGGTGGCCATCGACAAGGAGGCCCAGGATGGGCAAGCAAGGATCGCAGCCATCGAGGCTGAGCGTGATGCTGCTCGCGCTGACGGTGAGCGCCTGCGCAGCGACTACACCCGCGCCGCCAGCCGAGCCCGAGCGGTGGCCTGCACTCCCTCCCCAGGGCAGGGTGAGCCTCGTCCTGACGCCATCGGAGTGTTTGCTGAACTGCTTGAGCGGGCTGACCGCCGAGCGGAAGCGGTCGCGGGATACGCTGACCGGCTCCGGGCTGCTGGACTCGTCTGCGAGCGGGGGTGGGATGCGGTGAGGGGAGTGGGGCGGGAATGAAAAAGCCGCCCCGGGGGGGCGGCTGGAGTCCGGGCTGCGATGCCCGGCACCGAGGACTAGTCGGGCGCACCGCGCAAGGCGGTCAGAAGGGGGTCAACTGACCCGGAAAGGAGCGGCAGTGCTCACAGACGTACTCCAGCCGACCGAGGCGGTGGCGGATGTACGCAACTACGTGCACAGCGCGCGGATACGAGCAGACCATGTTTTGATCTCCCGAGAAACACGGCCTTTCCTTGCGAAGCAATCTCCTGAGACCTAGAATCCCATGACTCTCACCAGAGTGGTGGAGGCGCTTCGGATGGCTGTGAAGGCCGCGGGAACGTCGCCATCTAAGCCGAGGCCGCGATCAACGGCCTCGGTCGCTTTCAGCAACCTCTCGGTTGCGTCGTAAGCGGGGACTGGCCCCGGTAGGGGTCTGCTACGGGCTTCGTGGTGTGCTTCTCCGGCCAAGGGTGCGCAACATCACGAAGCCCTTCCTTTACGCAGCGCAGACCAACACTGCGAGCAGTTGGTGCTACAAAGACTGCTGAGCGAGCAACTCGCGTCCCCTTTCGCTTAGGCGGTAATGACCACGTCGGAAGTTATCAAGGACGCCGTATTTCTTGAAATCAAAGAGGACGCGTTTCGCTTCCTTGCCCTCCAGCAACTGCTGCTCCTCAAGGAACGGCCCGAGGTCGGCTAACGACTTCTCCTCCTCACCGATGAATTCGATCAGTTGGCGCAGGCCTGACGGGAGTTGGTCCCACGGGACCGGCTCGACAGCTCTGTGCTGTACCGGGATGGTCGCCGAAGCGGCCTGCTGCGGCGCCGGTTGTACCGGCCGAACCGCTGCATCCACGCCGAGCGCCTCGCGCAACAGCAGTGCACGGAACGGATCCTCCTGCTGGCGGGCCAAGTTCTCCAGCATCAAGAGGCGCTCATCGCTGTGCGCGAGCTTTGCCCTGAGCAGCTCGTTGTACCGCCGCTCCTGAGCGATCACATCATCGTAGGGGGTCGGCATAGTGGATGGTCCTGGGGTTGGTTCGCCGAATTCTAACGGTTGGTCCGTTGGTTCGGCAACTCCGGGTTGAACCAAAACACAGTAATACTGGAAGAAAGTTCGGAACCTTCGGGCCAAGTTCCGGGCATGAGCCTTTCCGCCTCGACTCAGTCGTGGCCGACGCGCCCGTCGCGGCGCAGGCTACGACGCCCCACCCCTCACCCCATACCCCCCCTGCCGCGGCACGACCCACCAAGTTTGCCGCTGATAGGACGGGTTGTAGCCTGGCGCGTCCGAGCCGTAGATCATGATGCCGCCCTTGTCGATGAGCTTGACGTGGGCGTGCTGGAGGACCACGGGCTCAGATCCGGCCTCGTCCGGGGTGAACACGGCATCCACCTGGGGATGGATCTTGGTGCGGCTCTGGCCCATGTAGAGCCAGCCGGGGCGGCCCGTCTCCCGCACCCGCTCCTTGGGCAGCTTGCGGCCCTCGAAGCGCAGGACGTAGAGGAGGCAGTACACCGATAGAGCCAGTGCGTTTGCGGAACGCGCTGTTGAACGGATGTTGAACAGCTACGGTTTTTGTAGCAAAGACTGCTGGTGCCCGGGGCCGGAATCGAACCGGCACGCCTTGCGGCGGGGGATTTTGAGTCCTGCCACGAATCCAGCATCCATGCGGGCTACAGGCCGAAACGTTCCACATTCGGGCGCTACCCATCCCGAGTGATGCGGCCCGGATGCGGAACGCGGATCAGGCCACCGGTTTGAGCCTTCGGACGCCGCCGTAGTGGCGCTCCGTCAGCCTCAGGTCCGAGTGCTGCAGTAGGTCCGCTGCGGCGCGCAAGTCCTCGGACTTCTGGGCGGCACGTTTGCGCGCATCGCGCAGGTACATCGCCCGGATGGCGCGCACAGCGTCCTCGTCCCCGTGGATGCCTGCCTTGACGGCAGCACGCGCCCTGGCGCGGTCCCAGTGGTCCCGGAGCATGCGTAGCGTCACGGGGCGCCCGTTGAGCGTGGAGAGCAGCATCAGATGATCGGCGGCAATGCCCCTGCGGCGCGCCAGGAGGCCAGGCAGGACTTCCGACAGGCTCAGGTCCCACTCGGCCTCCTTCCCGGTCTTGGAGGCCTCCAGATGGAGCATGTCGCCCCTTGGCAGCAAGACGCTGATGCAGTCCTTCAGGCGCATCCCGGTGGCGGCGCCGAGGTCCATGCAATCCCGGAGCACCTGGCTGCCCTCGTGCCTGATCGCCTCCCAGACCTCATCCGCAACCTTGATCTTGCGCGGCTTCTCCGGGTTCTTCCACTTGGACTTTTCCATGCCTGCGGCGGGCCACGGGAGAGTGGTGTAGCCCTCTGTGCGCGCCCAGTTCCAGATGATCGACAGGACGGCCATTTCCCGGTTGCCCTGCGTCTTGGCCGTCCGCTTGCGCAGGTAACCCACGATGGACGGTAGGTCCACCTGATCCCACGTGGCCGCCTGGAATGCCGGCCTCAGAGCCCGCAGCTGCTTTGCGTAGCTTCGCCTCGTCTCCGGGTTGCTGTAGTGCAGCAATCCCCGCTCTGCGTCCACCTCCCAGGCCGAGAAAGCCTCCTCAAGGGTGCCGGCGATGCGCGGCAGCCGGTTGTGGATCTCGTCCCACTTCTTGATGGCCTCGTCGTAGTTGGTCCCAAGTGGGATGTCAGGCTTTCCAGCCTTGCGCTGGTCGTAGAAGTAGTAGACGACGACCCTCCCGCTCTGGCGCTTGCGGATGCGGGTGCGCAGTTGTGGGTACTGGCCGGTCATTTCACGAGGGCGAGGTTGACGCCGCGAGACGGTGCGACCGGGCGGCCGGCCAGCCATTCGCGGGTGTGGAATCGGCTGACGAGTATGCGCCGGCCGCGGCGCCGGTAGGGGATGCCGTCCTGAGACAGCACCTTCTCCTGCTGGTCAGGATCGGCAGTGCCGGTCAGCGAGTGGACCTCGCTGGGCGACAGCAACTCGTCCGTGAGCGGTTGCCGAGCACCCACCTCAACCCCCCGTTTCCTCGCGGGCGATCATCCTTGCAGCCTGTGACGTGTGATGCTGGTGATGCCGTTGCGTGGGGCGTCAGGATCGTTGCCTAGGTGCGAGACGGACGGATCGGCCGGCTCCTCCAGAAATCCCGCCCTGTCTTGACCGGTGACCCTGAGATAGTCAACCTCAACCTTGGCCGTGTCCACCAGCACGCTGGCCACCTGGGCCACTGCGCGGGCGCGGTCGGGCTCCATCGGCTGCTCGCGGTTTCTCAGGTCCGCCAGCGTGTCAAGCAGGTGCTGGCGCAATTGGTTGATGTGGGGTGTGCTCATGCCTGTTGCCTCTTGATGCGCGCGAGGCAGGCGTCATCTTCCGCCTGCCCCCGTGTTGCTCTCAGTGGTGCGTGTGCCGTGTGTCGTGCTCTGTAGCCGATGGGGCCGTGCTCCAGGAATCTTCCGACCGCCACGGCGTCATCGCTTCTGTGGATGTGCCCGCAGCGCGGGCAGATCGGCGCCATCATCCTGCGGTGCATGCAGACATCCCCAGCACGCTCGCCAGCTCGCCCGGTTGACACTCGAAATCCCAAAAAGGCGACGATGTATTGCCTTGAGAAATCTTCCCGCTTTTGTGCTCCGCAAAAAGCTCCTCTGGGAGCAGCAGCAGCCTGTACCCGTCATCTAGGCGTCCTGATTGGGCAGTGGCCAGGAAGACGGCAAAGAAATCGGGTCGGATTTCTTTGTATCCAGCCATGCGCCATGTCCACATCCCCGAACGGCCGCTCGAATATTTGACATCGACGAGCACGCCGCCCACGTCGAAATCAAATGCCGGGCAGTTTGCGCGCAATACGTCGTTAGCGGGCATTGCTTTCGGAACCAGGCGCTGGAATTCCTTCTCTGCGGCAGCGCCGAGCTTGGCGTTCTCGCAGCCATAGCTCGATTTGTCGGCCAGCGTGAGGGCGCCTGCCTTTTGCAACCAGATATAGGCGATGTAGGGTGGGCACCCGGTCGCCGCACACGCGCCGCGCACGCTTCCATGGTGGTGATATGCCGCCAGGACGGATGCTTGGTCGTAGCTCATGCTGCTTGCTCCCGCGCCTCGCGCGCAATACGGTTCACCTGGCGCGTGATCGCGCCCTTGAGTTGGATGAGGCGCCCCAACTCGGGGTCGCGGTTGCGCGGGTGGTTCCTGCGCGCGTTCTCGGCCCGGCTGATGCACTCCAACCGGTCAGGCGTCACAGCAGACTCGATGACCGTCTTCGCGCCCGGGCGAAAGACGACGATGTGGCCGGCTGGGATGGGGCCGTGCGCAGCCTCCCACACGAGGCGATGCACTGCGACCCAACGACGTGCAGGCACAGGATGATCGTCCGTCATCTTGCGCTCAAGGTAGCCGTCCTTGCTGATGCGCAGTGCGCCAATGGGCTGGTAGTTGCGGCTTTCCTCTGGCCTGCGACCAGGCTTGAATTGAGTGGCGCGGCTGTTCGGATGGAGTCCAGTCTTTCCCTTGACGCCGAAGTTCCACGGCACCGCGCCCTTGGCGAACTGGTGGCGCACAGTGCCTGGCGCATAGCCTCGTTTGATCCTGTTGGTCATCCCTGAGACCATGAATTCCTTGCTCTTGCGCAGGCTCATGGCTTTCGCCTTCTCGTGGACAGCTTTTTCAGAGCGGCCGAGCAGGGCGGCAACATCCGATGCCAACACGTCGGGGTACAGGTCAACGAGCACTGCGATCTCGGTGGTGGTCCAGAACTGTCGCACCTCACACCCCCTTCGCCCTGCTTGCGGCGGCGGGGACAGGGCCGTCCTTGAACTCGCCGCAGACGTGATCCCGCGGCGTCATGATGTGGCCTGCGCCGGGCGGCATGCTTGAGCCGGTGACGCCGAGCATGGCGACCCGATCTATCCCGCTCACAGGAACGGTACGGATGCACTCGCCTGCCATGCTGTTGAAGTGCCGCCACCAGTCACAGCCAGCGCAGCAGGGGCCGTGGGCCGCGTAGAAGCGGTCGATGATCTGCTGCCTACGATCCATTGCCATCCTCCCTGCCGGCGCGGCGTCCATCGTGCGGATCCATTCCGATGCGTCTTCGGAACTGGTCGATAGGTTCGTGATCGAGCATGTACCAACTCTCACTGGCGGCCTTGTGGTAGCGGTTGGTGATCTCCATGCCGATGGGATGCACACCGAGCCAGCGCCAATCCTCGTTGATCATGGTGCGCAGGAATTCGAGGTGCAGTCGATGCCAGTAGCGGCGCTTGCGCCACGCCTTGATGCGCGCGATCAGGTCAATCATTCTTATCCTCCTTGCCAGTCCCTTCGCAAGAATCGCAGCATTCCCACGCCAACACCGTGCGACCGGAGTTGTCCACCTTGTGGTTGGCCTCGACGCGACCACGACCGTTGCAGGTAGCGCAGATGCTTTCAGCTGCTTCCCCGGGCTCCCTGCCGGCGCGTGCCGAGTCGATGGCCTCATCCAGATCGGCCTTGGTGTAGTAGGGCTGGCCGAGGAAGGTGATCGGCAGGCCGGCGTCGAAGAAGGCGTTGTACCGCTGCGCATCGTCCTGCGCTGCGTTCAGGCGCAGGACGCCTGTCTCCAACTGCTCGGCTTGCCGCGCGCACTGCTCTTTCCACATGTCGCGGTTGCGCTCGGTGCGTGACAGATCCGCCCTCAGCCCCTCGACCTCGCCTCGCTGCGCCTTCGTAAACCGCCCTAGTTCCTGGATGCGGTCGCTTGCCACCTTGGCCTCGGTTCTTAGCTGCTCGACCTGGGCCTGGAGGCGGTCATGGTCGGCGAGGAGGTCTCTGACTGCGGTTGCGTCCAGCAGCATGAGGACTCCAGAGTCGGGCAGTGCCCCTTCGTCGATGCACTTGCGCAGCGCCTGATACTTCTCGCTCACTTCGTCTGCTCCTTGAGGGTGCGCAGGGTGTTGAACGCGATGCGCGCTGCACGACCGAGGTCATCGGCTCGGGTGCGGGTGCGATCCATCTGCGCGATGATCGTCAGGGCCAACTCCGCCTCCCGCACCCGATCAGCGGCGTACTGCTCAAGCTGGGCGGCGGTGTAGAGGAAAGTTCCGTCTCGCAGGATGTCCAATGCCGATGTAGGGTCCGGCGAAGCCGCGTACCAAGACAGTCCGGCATTGCCGCCTTGCATCACAACTTTGACGACGGCCACCGGCTCCGGCTTCTTCAGTTCACTGGGCATGATCGGCTCCCAAGATGATTGTTCGGTACTCGGGCCAGTCCTCATTGATGGCGTCCTCGGCAACCAGTTCGGGATGCACGTCTTCGTAGCCCTCGGGCCGCTTGAGCGCAATCAGCACTTCGTCGTCCTCGATCTCGATGGTGACGGCCCTCTTAGCCATGCTCACCTCCAGCGGGGCGGATGCCGTTGTTCCTCTCGGCCGTGCGGTAGCCGCTCTCCCATACCGCCTTCGATCCTTTCGCGTGCGTGTACGGGTTCAGCCGGTCGAGTTCGTCTTGACTCTTGGCGACACGCCCCTTGCGGTCGGCCTCGACTGCGGCACGGGCGTACTTGACGATGTCTTCGTAGGTGTAGCCGCCAAACGGCAGGCTCTTCGCGACAAACGGCGGCAGCTTGATCTCGGTGCTCATGCCTGCTCCTTCCTCTCGGCGGCCAGGGCGGCGCGAGCGCGGATGATGAACTCCTCCCGCGTTTCGGTTGTTGCGTCGAACGGCGACAACCCGCGCAGGTTCCAAAGCTGGTCATCGGTCGGACCGCCCTCCGCATCCCTCCTGTCCGCCTCGATCCTGGCGGCGTCGGGCTCTGCGGGGGTGGCGATGGGGCTGTCCGCCTTGCCCTTCGTCATCACCGCCGCCACGCCGTTGGTCGGCACGTCGGCCGGGCGCCAGATGTGGCCGCAGCCGCCATCTTCCGGGCGGCACAGGTGGCTCCGATGCGGCGGGCAAGTCCACTCGTTGGAGGTGCCGTCCATGCCCGCGTACTGCGATGGCGGGTCGGGCCGGTCGATGTGCTGCATCCCGCAGGCAGGGCAGTGCAGCACCATGTCGATGGGTGCCTCCCCGGACGCCCTGGCGGCGTCAGCACCGTGGAACGTCAGCCCCAGTGCCTTGCCGATGTAGACCTCAAGCTGCGCGCCCTTGGAGGTCTCCCAGTCGGGCAACAGGTAGATTGCCCCGCACGTCACGATGCGGGAAATGTCCCAGCGCAGGTAGTCCGCCCAGCGTGCGCCCTTGACGTGGCCGTGCTCGGCGGGGTTCTCGACGTGCCAGCCCTCCGCGCGCAGCTCGACTGCCTTGGCGTTGAATGCGGGAAAGTTGAACTCCGGCAGGCCCGTCATCGGCCCGGCGATGTAGATGCGCTTCTCGCGGTCGGCACGCAGATGGACGATGCGCGCCACTTGATCGGACGCCCTGGCGGCGTCGGTGGGCGGTGGGGAGGCGAGGTACAGCTTGTCCCCGCATGCTGCGACATAGCCGTGCTTCCAGCGCAGTTCGAGGAACGTGCCTCTCGGAGATTGCTTCCATTCCGCCACCGGCTCGCCTGCGCTCTGGCTGGGGTGTTGGGCGGCGAGGGCGGCGCGCAGCTCAGCAAACACTTCGTTGGCGTCTTTTTTGTGCAGGCATCCGTTCCATCCAGCGAGGAACGCTTTTGAGATGACAGCGTGGTCATCCTCCGCAGGCTTGGCGTGGGAGAGGGCGGCAGCGAACTGATGCAACTCGGATCGGGTCATGCACACCTTGTTGCGCGGGCCGGTCGTGAGAATCGTCGCCGTCACCGGGATGGCGTCGGCGATCACCTTGTCCGTGACCCCCGCAGGCTTGGACGCTGGGGCGGTGAGGGCGGCAATGGTTGCTGCACGCAACGTGTCCCGAGCGCGGGCCGTCACGATGTTGTATTCAGGAGCGCCGAGGGTGTGGCGCTTCTCGCAGTAGCTCTCAGCAAGCTCCATGATGGCTTCCACCCCATCCGGTCGCGTGGTGTCGGTCATGGCTTTTCCTTCGGGGGTTGAGGGAGGGGCTGCCAGTGGGTGAGTGAAAAAACAAGGTGCCCTTCACTGCACTCGTACTGGTCGTAGTCCGCGTTGTAGAAGACGATGAGAGGCAGCGTCGAGTGCCGGCGCCACGCCAGAAACTTGCGCCCATCCTTCGGCGCCGACTCAATCGGCATCCACCCGCCCACCGAGGGCGCGGGAGGGGCGGAGGTGAGGGCGCGGTCGCGACGCTTGCGGAATTCGTAGATGAGCACGCGCATCGCGCTTCGTGCCTCGGTCAGCGCCTCGGTCGCGGACTGGATCTGTTCGTGGTCAACATCGGTAGCGAAGCCCCAGTCGTTGACCGCGTTCAGTAGATGCTCCGCCCCGGCCGCCATGTACTCGGCATGCTCGATGGCGTAGTCCTGCGGCGTGCGCTCTCTCGCCTGCCCGCCTCTTTGCTGGGGTGGGGTGGGCATGGTCATGCTGCCACCCTTGCGCGATAGCTGCGCTCCATCTCGCCGAACACCGTCACCTTGATGGGCGCGGTATCGCCCTCGTGAAGCACCATCACCTCGGCGACCTCGCCGCCGACGATTGCATAGTCGTTGCTGCGGTAGTCGTACCAGTGAGCCCACTTGGTCGCGGCATTCTCGTGATCGAATGCTTCAACGGATTGAGCATCGTCCTGCTCTTGGCCCCGGTCGGGCCACCAGACCTTGTATCGCTTGAACATGGTCACCTCAAAAAGGGATGTCATCATCCATGTCGTCGAAGCCCGACGACTGGCGCGGAGTCGGCGCAGGAGCGCGAGGCGCAGGGGCCGGTGCGGACCGCGACGGTGATGCGGGGGCCTCCTGGCGCGAGCCGAGTTCTACGTCCAGCACGCGAGCGACCATCTTGGTGCCGCTGCTGCCATCCTGGCGCTGAAACGTCTGGACATGCATCTCGTCCAGCGTGAAGCAATGCAGGCCGCCCTTGAGCAGGTACTGCGTCAGGGATTCGGCGCGCTTGCCCCAAAGGGTGGCGTCGATCCACGTGGTGGGCCGCTTACCGTCCTTGTCGGGCTTGCCGTGGTTGTATGCCAGGGACAGGCTGGCAACGGGTTCATTGGCCTGCGTGTACCGCAGTTCTGCATCGCGGCCGAGCCGCATCATTCCGATCATCTTGGGCATGGGTTCAGGCCTCCGCAGTAGCGTGTTGATGGTGTTTGTCGAACTCGGCGATGACCTGGGCGTAGTAGTCGCGTGCGGCGGCCACTTTTTCCCGGATCAGCGTCTCTTTGGCGGGGTCGCGCTTGATGACCCAAGAGGTCAGGCGCAGGTGCTCAGGGATGTGCGAGACGACATGCAGTTGCAGGGGCTCGTAGCCGATGAGATCGTCCGGGGTGTCGAGCAGGGTCCAGTTGACTTCCCATTCGTCGGCATCCCACAGGGCCATGTAGCCCCGCATCTGCCACTCGTAGAGCTTGTCCGCGCAGTCGTCTTGAAAGGCCCGAAAGGTCTTCACCGACCATGAGGTTTTCAGGTCATGACCGCGCCTGCGCTCGGCGTCGAACAGGTCGCATTCGCCCGTGATGAACCCATCCGTCCTGCGCTCGGTGTTCTTGGCCAGAGACAGCCCCCGCACCCGGTTGAGGAGGGCGATGGACTCACCTTCCATGCGGATGCCCTTCTCGGTCTCTCGGCTGGAGAAATCAAACTCCACGCCGAAGATTTCCTGCTGAGCCAGTTCACGAATGTAGGTCCGGGCGCCGACCGACAAGATGCCTTCGGCCTTGGTCCTGGGCTCAGTCATCAGTTTGCCGATGGAGGAGCAACGGAACAGGATTTCCCTCATTGCGGGGCCTCCTGCGGCTGCTTGAGCGCCGCTCCGCGGGTCTGTACCGCCTTGGCGAAGGCCGCATAACCGTCCTTATCCCGGGCGGTCTGGAACACTTTCACGCCGTCCTGCATGACCTTGCGCAGCGCGTCTTCCGTGGTGGCCTGGGATGCCTTAGCGCACCAGTCGTCTCGGACGATCTGCATCTGCGCTTCACGCTCGTCTTCGGCCAGATGGCGAACCAGTTCCGCGTCGAGGTCTT
>CAZZDD010000028.1:0-5187 GCA_964652185.1 uncultured Candidatus Peribacteria bacterium
GATCGCCCTTTCGGCAATCGGCGTCGCGTACTGGGTAAGCACGGTAAATATCCAAAATGGACAATACTCATTCCGCGGATCGGACTACGTCTACAACGGAAATCTGATCCTAAGCGAAACAGGCTCCGTGACGGTGAGCTTCGACATGGTCGCCGCACTCGTCCGACCGTCGCTCTACACGATCAACCACGACGACTGCATCTCGAAGCTGACGGTGAACGGCGTCGCGGTCATCGGCAAAAAGGAATGTCACTTCCCGTATGCGGCGATGCTGGACCTGAGCCCATTTTTGAAGACGGGTACGAACCGTATCGAAGCGACCGTGACGAACACGGGGGGCGGGATGGAGTTCCATTTCTCGGTCTACCCACTCGATCCACTCTCCGTGGCGGCCGTCGTCGTCGCGACCCTCTCGCTCATTCTTCTTTTCGCCTCCCTGCTCGGCGGCACATGGACCGGCGGATGGGCGACGACCGAACGCCTGTTCCTCTGCTCGTTCCTGGCGCTGCGGGCGATGGAACTCTACCTGCAATGGGGACGTGAAGTGGGTTTCGACCTGAAAAGCCACATCGAATACATGCGCCAGATCGACTGGAGCAACCCCCTGATCCCCCCGCTCGCGACGGGCTACAGCTATCACCCGCCGCTCGGATTTCTGCTGCCGGAACTCCTCTACCCACTCGGCCTCTCCGAGATCGGGGCGATCCACGCCGTATCGGCGGCGTTCGGTATCGTCGCGTTCGTCGCACTGCGGGCGACGCTCTCGCGCATCGGCCTGCTACGCACGGCGGGTGGCGTGGCATTCCTCTATTTCACGTCGTCGCTCCCCATCGTCGTGTTCCTCGCGCGAAGCGTGAGCATCGACTCGCATATCCTCGCCTACGCCGCGGTGACGCTGTACCTCTCCATCCGCATTTTCGCGACGACGGAAACGCGCCTGGTTCGATTCTTGTTGCAATGCGTCTGCGGCATCGTGCTCGCGCTCGCGATGATGACGAAAGCGTCCGGACTCCTGCTGTTCGCATTGCCACTCCTGGTCATCGCGGTCGAGGCGTTTCATGCCACACCTCGGCTCCGCCGCGCGGAATGGAAACACTGGCTCGCCGGATTGGCGGTGATCGGAGCCGTATCGAGCGCCTATTTCTTACCGTATTACATCGTTCGGTACTACGAGCAGAAAGGCACCGTTATTTTCCTCGACGGCATGCCGAGCGACTACGTGATGCAAAACCACGCGCGTACGGAACGCGACAAGAATCGCGTCGGATTCGTAACCGCGATGTTCCTGCCGACGTCCGCCCACCAGATGAGCCTCAACGTACGAGACCGTGCGACACCAAGGCTATCAGATACATGGAAAGACGTATGGGTGAAAGACGAATGGCTCGGCAAGAGCGCGCCCGCGCAGCGCGCCGTCGGCACGTTCTACTGGACGATCGCCCCCTTGTTCCTACTCTTCGGAGCGGCCGCGTTCGCGCGAACGGTCCGGCGGGCAGACGCATGGTCCAAACTCGGCGTGCTGCTGGGCGGTTTCGCAGCGATACAACTCCTCGCGCTTATCGCGTTTGTCTACCGCATGCCGTGGGGCGGAGCGGTTCCGTCCAAAGCCGTCTACATCGCACCGGCGGGCTGGTTCCTTGGATACCTCGTGGCAAGCATCTGTCTATGGGAGACCGCGCTCGTGAAGGGGTTCCGCGCCGGCGCGCTGCGATACTGTGTTCTGGCGACCGCGGTCTTCATGACGATCAATCACCTGCTTCCCGTCTACTGAAATGATAAAAAAATATCTGCCTATCGCCCTATGCATTATCGCCATAGCGAGTGCAACAATGCTTGTCGGACTGCAACCGACAGGCAACGACGGCACGTATACCATCGACGGAGCCGATATTCCGTTTGACTATCCATTCCGCGCGACAACGGATGAAAACGTACTTGTCGAGGTACAATTCACGCTAGAAACAAGCCTGTTACATGCGGGAAAGTATCGCATTCTTGCGGACGACTGCCTCGAGTCGCTGACGATCAACGGCCAAGAAATCGCGGGCGACATGCCGTTCTGCGATTACGACAAAGGAAAGGTACTCGACCTGGCTTCGGCGTTGCATACCGGCAAGAACAATGTCTCTGCGGTCGTGCGCAACAACGGCGGCCCCGCGTCGCTCACGTTCTTGGTCGCGACGAATGATCCGCTCTACGCGCTGCTCGGCGCACTCGTATTCCTCAGCGCGACCTGGGCCGTGTGGGTGAGCGGCCTCCTGCGGAAGCTGTCTTTCACCGGCGGCATGGAAGCGGTCTTCGTGCTCGGCATGGCCGTGCGCGCCGCGTACGTCGCCGCGACCTCGTACGCCCAGCGCGGCTACGACGTGGACGGACACATCGAATACATACGGTACGTTCTCGACCACTGGTCCGTTCCGGCGATCGCGGACGGCTGGCAGTTCTACCAACCGCCGTTCTACTACATGCTCGCGGCGATTCCCGCGGGCTTCGCGCGCTTCGTCGGCTTCGGCGACGCGGCCGGCCTTCTCGCGGTGCAAAGCTTCTCGATCGCACTGTCGGCCGCATCACTGATCGTCGCGGGGTGGATCGTGACGATGGCGTTTCCGTTGAAAAAACAATCACGCGAAGCGACGCTCGCCTACGCGTTGTTCTGCACGTTCCCCGCGACGGTATTCCTCTCGGCGCGCATCAACAACGACGTTCTCCTCGAACTGGCCGGCCTCTGCACGATCGCATTCCTCATGCGATGGCATGCCGCCGGAAAAACAGCATGGTGGATCGCGGCCGTCTCCGCATTCGGATTGGCGTTGCTTACAAAGAGCAACGCGCTGCTGCTCGCGCCGATCATCGCGGTCGCGCTCGTCTTCCGGCCGAAAACAGCCGTTCTCGAAAAAGCGAAACTCGTGGCTTTTGCGATCGCGATCGTCGCGCTCACGAACGGTTGGTACGTCGCACTACGCGCGCTCGAAGGGCAAGACCGGCTGATCCCGAATATCTCCAACCTGCACTCAGGACTGATCGTCTCAACCGCGTGGACGGGCATGGCCGAATTCAATCCCGTGCGCCTCGCCTCGCAACCGTACAACAACCCATGGGACGACGCCTTCGGCAGGCAGCACTTCTGGGAATACTTGTTCCGCTCGGCGTTCACGGGGGAATTCTCGTTCGGTGAATCCCTCGCCCCTCTCTTCTCCGCGCTGATCGCGATCGGCCTCCTCCTTTTCCTGCTCGCGATAGGAGGCGTCGTTCTATCTCTTTCGAAAAAACCGCTCTCGTCGTTCCCGCTGTGGCTCGTGCCTATCTCGCTGCTCCTGGGCCACGCCGCCTTCCGCCAGTTCGTCGCGCCGTACAGCTCATCGCAGGACTTCCGTTACTCGGTGCTCATCCTCGCGCCGATCGCCGTCCTGTGCGTCCATGGCATGAACATGCAGTCAGCAATCGCACGGCGCGGGTTGCATGTGCTGGGCTGGTCGTTCGTGATGCTCTCGGCCGTCACGATGTTCTCGGTCGCAGGAGCGAATTAGGAAGATTTTTTCTTTTCCTCGTGATAGACCATTTCCAAGTTCACGTCCCAGAGGTTTGATTTGTCGACGCGGCCTTCGATGATGTTATCGACCGCGAGCATCGCCGTGAGCATGCTGTGATCCTGGTTGTTGTAGCGATGCATGCCGTTGCGGCCGATGAGGTACATGTTCGGGATCGTCTCGACGAACTCTCGCACGACGTGCAGCTGGTCGTAACTGCCGATGTACGCGGGGTACGCCTTCGGCATACGGAGCACGCACGCATCGAGCAGATCTTCTTTTTTCGCGAAACCGATGGCTTCCATCTCGCGCATGCCGAGCTCGATCAAATCCTTGTCGTCCATGATCCACAAATCCCCTCCTTCGTTCACGAAATACTCCAGGCCGATCCACACGGTCTTCGGATCCGCCACCATGTACGGGCTCCAGTTATTGAAGATCTGGATACGCCCGACGCGCACGCCGGCGTCCTGCACGTAGATCCAGTTATCGGGCACATCCGCAGCGCTTTTCTTGTGTTTCTCTTCAACGTGAAGTTTGCTCATTAACAAGCCCACTGTGAGGAAATCTCGATAGTGCAAACCTTCCGCCACTTCGACCACGCGCGGCGAGGGGTGCGGCGTCATCATCCCCGCGAGGTGTTTGATCGGCATCGTCGAGAAAAAATAATCGCACGATTGCTCGGTCGTCTTGCCGGTCGTCACGTCCTCAAGCGTCACGCTGGCGACGCGCCCGCCCTCGACGTGCACCCCCGATACGCGCGTTTTCATGCGCACCTCACCGCCGGCCTGTTGCACCTGCTTCGCGACCGTTTCCCACATTTGACCAGGCCCGAACTTGGGGTAGAAAAACCGCGTGATGAGGCTCGTCTCGCGCTCACGCTGCTTCTTCTGGAATTCCGTCGAGAGCAAATCCTGCACCGCGTCGACTACAGCGCGCTTGAGTGACAGACCCTTCACGCGTTGCGCACCCCAGTCGGCGCGGATCTGCGACACGGGCACGCCCCACACCTTCTCGGTGTACGCCTCGAAGAACGTCGCGTAGAGCCGATCGCCGAAACGGTTCTTGTAGAAGGCGTCGAGGTACGTTTCGTCTTTCAGCGGAAACATCTGACGCTTGATGTAGCTGCAACCGATGAGAAACGTATTCCACAACCCGAGCCGCCGCGCGATCGTGAGCGTGATACCGAGCGGATACGGGAAGAAATGGCGCTTGTAGAAGATGCGGCTGAGGCGCGGCCGCTGGAGCATGACGCTGTCCTCTTTTTCCGGATCCGGCGCATCGAGCTCAACCTTCTCCTTCGGCCACAGCCGATCGAGTACAACTTTCGTCGCGTAATCGATGTCGTGCTTCTTCTCGGCGGTATCGGCCGCGGGCGCGCCCTGCGGCGGCAGAATATTGAACCACCACTCCATCACGCGCTTGTCCTTGCTGAAGAACCGATGCCCGCCGATATCGATGCGGTTGCCCTTATAGTTGAAGGTTTGGGCGATGCCGCCGATCATGTCGGTCGATTCGCACACGATCGGATGGATATCCGTCCGTTTGATCAATTCGTAGGCCGCGGTAAGCCCCGCGGGCCCTCCACCGGCGATGATCGCGACTTTTGCCATGCCGAAACAGTCTACGCATTTTGTACAAACATGCTATCCTCCGGCCG
>CAZZDD010000028.1:5287-10316 GCA_964652185.1 uncultured Candidatus Peribacteria bacterium
TTCCCGGGCTCCGAAATTTACGGCGGCCTCGCGAACACGTGGGACTACGGCCCGCTCGGCGTGGAACTGAAGAACAACATCAAGCGCGCGTGGTGGAAGAAGTTCGTGCATAAGCGCATCGACATGGTGGGCCTCGACGCGGCGATCCTCATGAACCCGAAGGCCTGGGAAGCGAGCGGCCATGTCAGCAACTTCGCGGACCCGTTGATCGACTGCAAAGCCTGCAAACAACGTTTCCGCGGCGACAAGCTCATCGAGGAGAAGCTCGGGGTCGAAGCCGCGGCGGTCCTCAAGCTCGAACAGGTGGAGCCGATGCTCACGGCCGAGAAAATCCCCTGCCCCAACTGCGGCAAGGTCGATTGGACGCCCGCGAAGAAGTTCAACCTCATGTTCAAAACGCAGCAAGGCGTCGTAGAAGGAGAAGGAACGGACATTTACCTCCGCCCCGAAACCGCGCAGGGCATCTTCGTGAACTTCAAGAACGTCGCGATGACCTCGCGCAAGCGCCTGCCGTTCGGCGTCGCGCAGATCGGCAAAGCGTTCCGCAACGAGATCACGCCGGGCAACTTCACGTTCCGCACGCGCGAGTTCGAGCAGATGGAAATCGAGTACTTCTTCGACCCCGAAGTCACGCCGTGGGAAGGCATCTTTGCCGCATGGAAGAAAGACACATGGGACTTTCTCACCGTCACGCTGGGCATCAAAGAAGAGAACCTGCGCTTCCGCGACCACGAAGCCGACGAACTGAGCCATTACTCGAAGGGCACGACGGACGTGGAATACAAGTTCCCCTGGGGCTGGGGCGAGCTCTGCGCCGCGGCGGCCTACCGCACCGACTTCGACCTCAAGCAGCACCAAGCGTTCAGCGGCGAGGATATGACGTACACGGACCCCGACGAGCCGACGCGCAAGATCGTCCCCCACGTCATGGAACCGTCGTTCGGCGTCGACCGCATCACGCTCGCCGTCATGCTCGACGCGTACGATGAGGAGAAATTGGCCGAGGACGATACCCGTACAGTGATGCACATCTCGAAGAACATCGCGCCGATGAAAGTCGCGATCCTCCCGCTCAGCAAGAAGGAACCTCTCATCGCGAAGGCTCAAGAAGTGCGCGCAATGCTCGTCGACGAGCTCGATGCGAACATCGACTTCGACATCACGGGTTCGATCGGCAAGCGCTACCGTCGCCAGGACGAAACCGGCACGCCGAAATGCGTGACGATCGACTTCGGCACAATCGGCGAAGACGCCGCCCAGGGCGAGACGAACACCGTCACCGTCCGCGACCGCGACACGCAGGAGCAGGTGCGTATGAAAATAGGAGAATTAGCGAACTACCTGCGTCAGTGATCAGTCCGGCCGAGTGAAGCGACGCAATTTCTCGCCGAGCTCTGCTTGCGCAGCGCGAATCGATTGAGCATCCTCGCTGTTCGGATTGATCGTCGCCAATCGTATCGAAAGCGACTCCATGCCCGCTTCGATTCTCGCGCATTCGATTACTTCCTCTTGCGAGACCTCGCCCTTCTCGACCCTTTTTTGCAATGTGGGATAATACAGCATGGGAAAACTATAGAACCGACGCGAAGACTATTAAAGGTGTAGACTGTGCCGCATGTTCACACGTCTCGGGAAACTCTTCCTCCTCTGGCGATCGCTTACCAAAGACAAACGCACGCCACTCGCGACGAAGGTTTTTCCATGGGCTGCACTGCTTTACTTGCTTATACCGGTCGACATCGTGCCGGATTTCCTGCCGATCTTCGGCCAGCTCGACGATATCGGCATCATCGTGCTGCTCGTATCAGTCGCGCTGAAGGTGATCCCGAAGGACCTGTGGCAGGAGCACGAAAAAAAGGTGGAGCAACCGGACGTGATTGACGTCTGAACACGCAAAAAAAAGAAGCTGTACCGAATCCGGCACAGCTTCTCCCCTTCCGACGAAGGGCGATTAAAGATGATTGCATCCGCAGAGGATGCGGCAGATGCAACGACGGGCGGCAGCGAGGACGCCTGCGAACGTAACCGGCTCCTTATGCGGAAGCGGCGGCAGCTCGAGAGTCTTCGGCACGGTTCGCGGAGCATCCCAAGAGTCTTCGTACAGGACGGTCCGCGGAGCATCGTGCTCCATCGCCCATGCAACATCCCTAAACGGGGCTGGGGCCTGACTACTTCGACGTGGAGGACGTTTGATCATTGCTGCAACCTTTCAATTAAAACAGAGAATTAAACGAATGTACTCCGATGGAACGATTCTACGAAGGTGCTATTGCACCGAAAGAGACAGGTGTTGACCGATCATCCACTCGAAGTGCTCAACGACTTCCGCGATTTGCGCGTCGCTGTAGCCTGTAACACCCGCCGTCTGCAATGCGTCCCGAACAGCCTCTTCGGCTTTCGGGATGCCTTCTTGCTTCTTCGCGGTCGCGATGTTCTCCGCAAGACTGTTGAGATCCGCGCGTTCCACAGCTTCGGCTACCGTCAGGGTCAGGGTCATGGCAATCATTCTCCGAGAAAAAAATTCCCTCTCATCGAACGTGAGGCGGGCATCCAACGAGCTTAAAAACGCGCTCGATGCCCGACTCATGAATGGGTGTTGTGAAATAACTATGTTTATTATTGTCTAAATTTATTATTTGTCAATATTGAACACAAATTGTATACAATTCCTATCCCCTGCTTGCGAAAAGCCCCAAAATGCCTAGAATGCGCCGGTCACTTCGTATTGATCGCAGCGGTCCTGGCCCACGGCAGAGTGCCCTGGGAATCCTCCGCACAGGCGAGACGAGATACGAAGGGTGCCCCCAAGGATACTAATCATCGCCTTCCTTCCGCGACACGGGCACGTCGTGCGAACCTCTAGCCACCCTTTTCTCTCCTATCCTATGGCCTCCGTTATCCCGTCCGAGAAAGAGCTTCTCGAAGCCGCGTGCCACTTCGGCCACCCGCGCGAGAAGTGGAACCCGAAGATCAAGCCGTACCTCTACGGCGAGCGCAAAGGCATCCACATCTTCAACCTCCTGAAGACCCGCGAGGGCTTGGAGAAAGTGTGTGAAAACCTCAAGACGCTCCAGGTCGGCGGCAAGACGATCCTCTTCGTCTCCACGAAGCAGCAGAGCATCCCGTTCATCGAAGAGCTCGGTCGCGCGGTGCGCCAGCCCGTCGTGACGAAGAAGTGGATCCCCGGCCTTCTCACCAACTGGCCCACGATCAAGAAACGCATCCAGTACTACCTTGATCTCAAGAAGTCGTTCCAGACCGGCGAAGTCGAGAAGTACACGAAGAAGGAACAGACGGAACTCCGCAAGAGCCTCGCGAAGCTCGAGATCGCCCTCTCCGGCGTGGCCGACATGAAAGGCCTCCCCGACGCGCTCTTCGTCATCGACGGCGTCCGCGACCACGTGGCAGTCCTCGAAGCCAAGAAACTCTCGATTCCGGTCTTCGGCATCTGCGACAGCAACGCCAACCCGCACGAGTTCACGGCGTGCATCCCGGCCAACGATGACGCCGTCCGCTCGATCGCCCTCATCCTGAAGACCGTCCGCGACTACGTCCTCTCTGGCGAAGTCGAAGGCGAGAAGAAGGCAGCGTAATCTAGACCCGTATACTCATCACCCGTTCCCCCACCCCACCATGAACATCTCCGCATCAGCCATCGCATCGCTCCGCGCCCGCACGGGCGTCTCCATCTCCGCCTGCAAGGAAGCCCTTGAAGAAGCCGGCGGCGACGAGGAAAAGGCCATCGAGCTGCTCCGCAAGCGCGGACTCTCGCAAGCCGCCAAGAAAGCCGCCCGCGAACAAGCCGAGGGCCTCGCGTTCATCGCCGAGGATTCGTCGAAGATCGCGATCGTCCTCATGCGCTGCGAAACGGACTTCGTCGCGCGCGACGACAATTTCCAAAAGACCGGCAACGACATCGTCGACGCCCTCTTGAAGGAAGGCGAAGCGGCCGCCAAGACGAAAGCCGAAACGCTCATCCCCGAACTCGTGCAGAAGCTCGGCGAGAACATCACGCTCGGCGAAATGCACGTCGTGGAAGGCGCGACGCTCGGCTCCTACCTGCACTCCAACGCGAAGATCGCCGTCGGCATCGCCCTCGAAGGCGGTTCGAAGGACCACGCCCGCGACCTTGCCATGCACGCGGCGGCCCTGAGCCCGAAGGTCGTCTCGCCCGATGAAGTCACGGCCGACCTCGTCGAGAAGGAGAAGGAGATCTGGAAGGAGCAGCTCAAGACCGAAGGCAAACCCGAAGCGATGTGGGACAAGATCATGATGGGCAAGGAGAAGAAGTTCCGCGAAGAGAGCGCCCTTCTGAAGCAGAACTTCGTGAAGGATCCGTCCAAGACGATCGAACAGCACCTCGGCGACGCAAAGGTCACCAAATACGTGCGCGTGTCGGTGGCGTAATCACACGATCATCAAAACGGGAACGGCCCTGTACCAGAATCGGTTCAGGGCGTTTTCGTATCCTTTACCACTTCATCCACGGCATCTCGATTTCATCCAAGGGAATATCATCGATGGTGCGCGCGACCTGTTCGCCCGCCACGTGCCCGACGAAGCGATGCACCAGTGCGCGGAAGAGGAACGCAAGAATGAGGATTCCACCGAAGATCGAGAGGCCGATCGCCGCCTTGCCCGCGCCTGGCGTATCCGCCAAGAGCGAACCGACGGTTTTAATGCGCACGCATTCCGCAGTGCACGATTCGCCGCCGTCGCACTCTTCACCGTTGTCGGTCACGTCGTCGCCGCAGCGGGGTGCCGTGCAATCGCCGCGACAAGCATTCGAGAGGAAATCGGAGTTATTGCCGCCGTTATCGCATTGCTCGCCCGCTTGGACGATCGCGTCGCCACATGCGGGAAGAGTGCAGCGATTGGTGCAACGATCGTTGTCGATCCTATTACCGTCGTCGCAGGTTTCGCCCTGCTGGACGGATCCGTCGCCGCAACGCGGAAGCTTGCACGTGATCGTGCAGCCGTCGGTGTCGATACCGTTACCGTCGTCGCACTGTTCACCGGGATCCTTCTG
>CAZZDD010000028.1:10416-17779 GCA_964652185.1 uncultured Candidatus Peribacteria bacterium
CCCGTGCTTCGCAACCTCTACGTGAAGAAATTCTCCGTGGCGGGTTTCCCGATCCGAGCGGTGGAAGACGGCGAACAGGCGCTCGCGGCCTTGCAGGAACGCTTCCCGCAAGTGCTGGTGCTCGACATCCACATGCCGAAGATCGACGGGTTCCAAGTGCTCGAACACTATCCCAAGACGAAGAGGTCTTTCCCCGTCATCATGCTCACAAACTTCGCCGACGAGAAGTCGCGCGAACGCGGTGCGGACTTGGGCGCAGATGAGTACTTCATCAAGAAAGACATGACCATCAAGTCGCTGCTTGAGATGGTCGATAAGGTCTATGCCGACTGGCAGAGCGCGCATCCGGGGGCGTAAAGAATTCGCGGGAAAACCAAGGCTTCCCCACGTTAGAGCCCCAACCACGCCAACCACCGCGACACCCAGAGGAAACCCGGAGGACCAGTGAGTGCTTTGCTGACGAGCACGTCGTTGCGCAGCATTTCTTTAAGGTTCCACAATGCGCGGATGCGGCCCTTGATGAGCACGTTCACTTCTCCCATGTCGTCGAGCGAGCCTTTGTACAAATTTGCCGAACCAAGGAACGCCGTCGAACCGTCGACGAGAATGATTTTCGAGTGGCAGTAGCCCGGATAAACGAATACGCGGATGAAGGAGAGATTTCCTTCCGACATCAGCCGTCCGACGGCGAGCTGCGTCGCGTGGTTATGCAACTGCATGCGCTTGGGGAGGATGACCGTAAGACGGACGCCACGCTTACTCAACTCGACGAGTTTCGACACCACTTCCTCATCCGACAGATACGCATGCTCGACGACCACCTGCTCGCGTGCGGAATCGAGCAGTTGCAGGAAAACAGGACGAATTTGTTTCACCTCTTCCGTATTGGCCACGACGCGAATGGGGGCACGGTCATTCGCCGGCTGCGTGCGGGCTAGAAATTGACTGACGAACGACGATCCGCGCAGTTCCACCATGCAGTCATGCCAATCGTACCGGTACTCGTCGGCGATGTTCATGCCGGTGAGCAAGAGTGTGTGCCCATCGATGACGTACACCTTCGCATGGTCCATGTGCGTGGAATGCGAGATGCGGATGCGCGGATGATTCCAGAACGCTTTCCAGAGCGAATCGTCGGAATCCTTCGTCCCGAGGAAGTCGCTGTACGATTCGAAGAAATCCCCGACGGCCTCTTTCATGATCTCGACCGTCACCCCACGGTCCGCAGCGTCGAGCAACCAGCGCGCGACTTGGCGCCCGGTCTGATCGTCCTTCCAAATGAACATCTGGATCACGATACTCACGCTGCTGCGACCGATGAGCGTCTCGATGCGGCGGAACACTTCATAGCCGTCGATCCACACGCGCACCTCGCGGTCGTGCGAGAGCGAGCGGAGCGACCCGCCCGTGCGCAACACGAAGTTCGCCTGCATGCGGTAGTAGAGGCGCAGCCCCTGCACGCGGCGCTGCCCGCGCTTGCCGAACCAATACCGCATGCTGCCGCGGAGGGCGCTCCGGAGATGGTAGTACAGGTTCGTGAGCATTGGACGACAGTATAAAGCATTACCGTGCGGTATACTGCGTTCCGATGAACGAATGGATGACCATATTCTGGGGCGACAAAACAAGCGCGCTGTTCGACCTATGGTCGATCGAACACGTGCTGAGCGGCATTTCGGTGGGGTACGTCGTCCGCTGGCATCACCGCAGAACGTTCGACCGACTCCTGGGCCGGGCGCACGCGATCGAATCGTGGCGCATCAATCTCGCGGGCGTGCTGTGCCTGGGATTCGCCTGGGAATGCATCGAGCACTACCTGGAAACCGGCCTCGCAGGCGCCGCCGTCGAGTATTGGTTCCATGGGGTGGAAATGTGGGCGAACCGCCTCATCGCCGACCCTCTGTTGCTCGTCGCGGGGTACGCTATCGCAAAACGCTACCCAATCGCCGTTTTGCCTGGAAAAATCGCATCCTGCGCGTGGCTACTCCTGCATCTTTTCCTGCCCCACAGCATGTACCTGCAGGAACTTTTGTGAGTGCGCGAAGCCATAAAATACGCTATACTAGATCGATACTTCCATGGTGACCCTCCTCGTCCTAATCGGCATCGTCCTGGGCGTTTCGGCGCTCGGTTTGACGTTTCTGTGGCTGCTCCGCTGGAGCGCCGACAAACGACGCGAAGAAGAGATCGTCTTCCTACAGCTGCTCGTTCCGAAAAAGGAATCGCGCGAAGAGAAAGACAGCGAAGCGGACCAATTCGGCAAAGACTACAAAGAAGTGATCGGCGTGATGGACCACTTGTACCAATCGCTCCACTCGCTCTACGAAAGCGGACCGAAGCGCCACTGGCGCGGCCAGCCGTTCTTCTCGCTCGAGTATGCCGCGCTCGCAGGCGAGATCCTGTTCTTCGTCGCGTGCCCGCGTTCGTACGCGCAACTCGTCGAAAAGCAGATCACGTCGTTCTACCCTGACTGCATCATCGACGAAGTCGAAGACTACAATATCTTCACGCCGACCTCACACACCGCCGTAAAAAGTTTGTGGCCGGGCGGACCGCGCGTCTCGGCGTTCAAAACATACCAACAGCTGAAGAGCGACCCCCTCAACTCGATCACGAACGCGTTCTCGAAACTGAAGAGCGACGAAGGAGCCGCGGTGCAGATCGTCCTGCGCCCCGCGAAGTCGGGCTGGCAGAAAAAATTCCAAGAGGAAGCGCAGAACCTCCTCAACTCGAAGAAGAAATCAAAAGGATCGTGGATCAACCCGATGTTCTGGGTGCGCAGCATCGTGGACATCTTCACCTCGGACGACGGCAAACTGACGGAGGAAAAACAGGAGAGCGGTCGCGTGTCGCAGATGGTCGAGGAGTACAGCAAATCGCTCGACGAGAAGGCCGGCAATCCCGGCTTCCACGGCATCGTACGCCTCGTGTCCTCCGCAGCGACTCCCGGCCGAGCCGGCATGATCCTCGATGCGGTCGCCGCGTCGTTCGGCCAATTCAACGAAGTCCGCGGCAACTCGTTCTCGAGCGGGAAAATGGAAAACAAACGGTCGCTCATCGAACGATTCATCCGCCGATCGCCGCGCCGATCGTTAATGGAAACGCTCCAGAAAAAGCCGTTCCTCTTCGGCACGGCCGAACTTGCGAGCATCTTCCATTTGCCCCACAGCAAGTACAACAAAGTCGAAACGGTGAAGTGGCAGAACTTCAAAGTGGCTCCCGCACCGAAGAACGTGCCCGAAGAAGGCCTCTTCCTCGGCACCAACACCACGCGCGGCGAGAAGAAGAAAATCTTCATGAAGAACGACGACCGCTTCCGCCACTTCTACATCATCGGACAGACCGGTACCGGTAAGTCGTCGATCATCCAGCTCATGGCGCGCCAAGACTTCCACAACGGAAAGGGCGTGTGCGTGGTCGACCCGCACGGCTCGCTCATCGACGACTTGCTGCCGTACATCCCGCGCGAGCGCGCCGACGACGTGATCTACTTCAACCCGGCCGACACCGAGCGCCCGATGGGCCTGAACCTCCTCGAAGGAAAATCGGAAGAAGAGCGCGACCTCATCGCCCTCGACGCGATGAACATGATGGTGAAGATGTTCGGCGAAGAAATTTTCGGGCCGCGCATCCAAGACTACTTCCGCAACGGCTGCCTCACCTTGATGGAAGACCAGGAGGAAGGCGGCGCGATCACCGACCTCGTGCGCCTCTTTACCGACGACGAATGGGGCAAGTACAAGCTCACGAAGGTGAAGAACCCGATTGTCCGCAGTTTCTGGGAAAACCAGATGGCCAAGACCGGCCAGCGCGAGAAGCAGGAAATGATCCCCTACTTCGCCGCGAAGTTCGGCCAATTCACGACCAACACCCTCATCCGCAACATCGTAGGCCAGACGAAGAGCTCCTTCGACGTCGGCGAGGCGATGAACAGCGGCAAAATCGTCCTCATGAACCTGTCGAAGGGTTTGATCGGCGACATCAACTCGACCTTGCTCGGCATGATGGTGGTGAACAAGATCCAGGTCGCCGCCATGCGCCGCCAGCGCGAAGGCGCCGCGGGCCGTAAGGACTTCTTCCTGTACATCGACGAATTCCAGAACTTCGTGACGCCATCGATCGAGTCGATTCTTTCCGAAGCGCGCAAATACCGCCTCGGCCTCATTCTCGCGCACCAGTACATCGACCAGCTGGAGAAAGACAGCAAGCTCGCGGGCGCCACCAGCCTCAAGGGTGCGGTGTTCGGCAACGTGGGTTCGATGATGTTCTACAAGATCGGCCCGCAGGACGCGGAAACCTGCGCGAAGGAAATGGCGCCGACCTTCAGCGAGCAGGACCTCGTGAACGTCGATGCGTTTAAGGGTTCGATGAAGCTCTGCATCGACGGCCAGCCCAGCCGCCCCTTCTCCATCGAAGTGCCCAAGCCCTGGATGGACAAGACCTACGTGAAAGACGAACAAGCCGCGGAAGCGTTCAAGCAGCTCAGTCGCTTGAAGTACGGCCGACCGAAGGAATTCGTGAACAAAGAAATCCTCAGGCGCATCGGAACCTGATCGACTTTTCCCACACGCACACAACATGCCCGGCATCGCTCGAATGCGTTTCATCGACGGCCTACGGGGCTGCACCGCGCTCTACATCGTGCTGCACCACATCTACCTCCAACGTCCGGAAGTGGGATGGGGCATCCTGAACAAGGGGCACTTTTCCGTGATCCTGTTCATCGTGATTTCCGGCTTCTGCCTGACTCTGGGCGCGATCGATCGCGGGGGGACGCAGAAACCGTACGGAGCTTTCCTCCGCAAGCGCGCGGCGCGCATCCTACCGCCGTACTACGCCGGACTGATCTTCTCCATCGTCATGATCCTGCTCTTCGTGGGCACCGATCGCGCCACCCACTGGTCGAAGAGCCTGCCGCTCAGCACGGGGGTGATACTGTCGTCGCTCGCCTTTCTGCAAACGTCGATCGGCGGCTACAGCTTGAAAATCAACCACGCGTATTGGTTCATGCCGGTACTCGTAGCGAGCTACGCGCTCTTCCCAGCGTTTTTCGCGCTCTTACGCAAAAAAGGTCCTACCGCCTTCCTCGCGTTGAGCATGCTACTGGCCTGCGTACTGTTCGCCTTCAGCGCGTTCGTCGTTGGAGGTTACTCGAATTTCCAATTCATCGCGTTCTTCTGCTTCGGCATGTGGGGGGCGGCTCTCGTATCCTCCGAACGATACACGAAGCTGCTGTCGCACCGTTACGCGTACGCCGCCGTGCTCGCGATGCTCGCGTACTACGCGCTCAGCCTCGTCCTAGGACTCGCGAGCGACGCACACAAGTTCATGGGCGAACTGCTCGTCGCCTCCGCGGCAACGCTGATGATAACGGCGCTCATGCGACACGGCGGCCCCGTGAAGCGCATGCTGGAATGGAAAGGCTTCGTCGCGCTCGGCGCGATCTCCTACAGCCTGTATCTCACGCACGCGCCGATGATCGAACTGGTCGACGTCTACCTGCTCGCGCGATTCGGCAGCGGCCCTCTCTCCCCTCTTGAGTATCTCCTCCTCGTAGCCACGCCGGTCTGCATCGCGACGGGGGCGGCGTTCTGGGTGCTCGTCGAACGGAGGAAGTGGTTCTGAAAACGGCAAGAACGGGTATAGTGCGCTCATGAGTGGTTTCGACGACCGTCAACAATTCACCGAAGAAACGTTTTCCAAGGTGACCGTCGGCGGGGAAAACATCGCCGGAAAGACCTTTGAAAAATGCGCGTTCGAAAAGTGCCGGATCCTCGAAAGCGTCTTCACCGGATGCAAATTCGTCGACTGCACGTTCAAAAATTCCATGCTCAGCGCCGTGAAATTCGTCGATTGCTCGTTTCTCGAAACGTCGTTCACGGAGTGCAAAGCCATCGGCGTCGATTGGACCAAAGCCACGAACCTCCGCGCGTTGAGCTTTTCGAAGTGCGACGTCACGCTCTCGAACTTCAGCTTCTTGAAACTGCCGAGCTTCTCCCTCACCGACTGCGTCGCGAAAGAAGTGTCGTTCCTGGAGTCCGATTGCACGAAGGCCGACATGCACGGCACCGATTTCGACGGCTGCGTTTTCTCCAACACGAACTTAACGAGCGCGAACCTCAAGGGCGCGTTCAACTATGCGATCGACTTCAACAACAACGTCATCAAGAAAGCGGCGTTCTCGCTACCCGAAGCGGCGTCATTGCTGCGGGGGTTGGATATCGTGATCGAGACACAATAAAAATCCTCAGGTGTATCGGGATGTAAGGCTTACGCACTGTGCTGAACCTTTTTATTCTCCAACCCTACAAGCACATCTCTAATCCTCGAAAATGTTTTTGGCTGCTGATGCTGGCTGGCACACAGTACAGAATTGATACCATGAATACTGGACGCAACCGACACGCTTTTTTGCTCTACTAAATCACCTGTAAAAAATGCATCAATGACACACTCAGAAAACCGTTCCCGAAGAAAATTCGAAACCTCTTGGATTGTTTTCCCCGAAACCGCATCGTTATCACACAAGAGGATTTTTTCGGCCGATTGTTGTGTCGGCTGGATTTTCCAGCGAGGAGCTTGATTCAAGTGACGATGATAGTCGACGACCGCGGTATTTGGATGGCCTACCGCCGAAGCAATCGCGGGCATAGACACCCCTGCCGTGGAAACTCCTGCGATAAGATCGTATTGCTGCAAAAATGAATCCGGTACGAACCACTCCGAACCATATACTGCAACAGAATGACCATGCTCTTCTTCAAATATTTTCCGAATAGCGAGGACCGTTTCACGAACCCTTCCGCGCATACTTTGGTAAAAAAACTTCGCTGAAGAACATTGCGCAATTGATCTATCAATTTCCTCATCCGTCCCATGCTCACACATAAGTAAATATTCATCATATGTATCGCCAAAGTTATCTTTCTCACACTCTTTTATCACTTCATACAATTCATGCGTCGGAAAATTGAGATATTTAAAAATTTCATGAGCATCGAAAATCATGCCTGTCCGCTCAGGCCCATCTAACATCATGGCGCTCCTGATCCACTCAAGAGCGATATCGTGCATATCGGAACGGATTTCTTCCTGTAATACCGTAGGTAAATTGTTAAAAACGGCGTGTATTGTTTCATACTTCCGCGCAAAAGCATTCTGACCATAATGCTTTTGCAGAATCAGACAAATATCATCCGCTCTGCCAGCCCTCTCTGCGCAAATATTGCGTGGCGAATTCATAGTGGAAATATTACACCGGCTTCGCGTGCACCAGGTACCGCTGTTTCACGTCGTCCGGCGGCCAGCACGTGTAGAGGATCAGCTTCTCGCTGCCCGTGCCCTGGTACGCCGACATGTCGGA
>CAZZDD010000028.1:17879-26767 GCA_964652185.1 uncultured Candidatus Peribacteria bacterium
ACGTGTAGAGGATCAGCTTCTCGCTGCCCGTGCCCTGGTACGCCGACATGTCGGAGGCGTCGACGGTCTGCTTGTGCGTGACTTCGTACGTATAGGTCTTTCCGCCGTACGTCATAGAGATGCGGTCGCCGGGGTTCAACTTGTTGATCGTGCGGAAGATTTTCGTGAATTCCGAGACATCCCACGAATAGCTGGAGCTGTGGCCGTACACGAGCACCGTGCCGCCGTTACCTGGATAGCTGAAGAGATGGCCGAGGCCGGTCTGCAGCGGCGCGAGGAGCCCCTGCTGCGTCGTGACGCTCGAGGGATGTGACACCTTCATGTTGTTAATGCCGAGCGCCGGGATCGAGATCGTGAATTGGTTCGACGGCGCGGTCTGTGTGGTCGTAGTCGTCGGGTTCGAATTCACCGGCTGCGATACGACGGGCTGCGACGTGATGGGGAACGAATCATCGGACGACACCGGCTGGGATCCAGGAGGATTCGGCACAAACGTGGGTGCGGAATACACGGGTTGTGCCGTCGGCTGGTTGTAGACGGGCTGGAGAGGCGCGGAGTCTTCCGGTTTGAAGCCGGTGTTCGACGGCGGCACGTACGTCGGTTGGTTCTGCGGGAAGATCGGTTGGTTCAAGATGTTCTGATCGACCGGACCTGCCACCGGCAGCGTTGGCGCGGGTGTCGTCTTGGGCGGAATGATCAACGTAATCGTCTCCGGGTTCGGCACGCCCGCGGAACGCGCGAGGTCGTACCACGCCGAGCGGCGGATGACGTTCCACGATTCGAAGGGATCGGGAAACGTCAGGTTCATGTCGTACGCCTTCTGCACGTGCAACGGGATCGACAGCGGATGATCCGGTTCTTCTTGGGGAATCTTCGTCTTGTCTCCATTCGCCTTATAGCGCACGGCGATCGCCATCGCCTCTCCTTGCTTCAAGAGTTCGCCCGGACGGAATTCGCGATGAAAGTCAGTGGCTTCGATGAGCCCCTTCGCAAACGCGACTTCAAGGTACGGGATGTACCACTCGTTTTGATCGGTATCGGTGTAGATCGGCATCGGCGCCAAGTTGGCGCGCACCTGGGCCAGCTCGGCTTTCCACTCGGGCTTCGACTCGACGAGCATGGCGACGGCGCCCTCGCGGGTGATCCACGGGGCTTCGGCCGGGCTTGCGCTGAATGCCTGTGTCGCGACGCCCAAAAGGACGCAGAGACAAGCCAAGAGCAGGAAGCGGCGAGCCATAAAGGAAGGCACTGTATCATAAATTATATTTATGTCAATGTTTTCGTAGGGTAGCAATCGTGTGCGTTTATGGCTATTCTCTGCGCTCTATGGCGCTGAAAATCGGTATCGTCGGCCTTCCCAACGTGGGCAAATCCACCCTTTTCAACGCGCTCACGAGAAGCAAAGGCGCCCAAGCGGCGAACTACCCGTTCTGCACGATCGAACCGAACGTCGGCATCGTCGAAGTGCCGGATGAACGCCTGACAAAATTGGCCGAGATGGTGAAGCCCGAGAAAGTCGTCCCCGCGGCGATCGAGTTCGTCGACATCGCCGGCCTCGTGAAAGGCGCGAGCACGGGAGAAGGACTCGGCAACGCGTTCCTTAGTCACATCCGCGAAGTCGACGCGATCTGCCACGTCGTACGCGTGTTTACCGGCAGCGACGTCATCCACGTCGAAGGATCCGTCGACCCGAAGCGCGACCGCGAGATCATCGAACTCGAACTCGTGCTCGCCGATTTGCAGGCGATCGAAAAACGAATGGACCGCATCAAGAACGGCGCGCGCAACAACAAAGACCTCGCACTCGAACTCGCGGTGTGCGAGAAATTGGCGGTGCCCCTGCGCGCGGGCGACGCGGCACGGAACGCGCAACTGCTCCCCGAAGAACAGCCGATCGCGAAATCGTTCCAACTCCTCACGACGAAACCGATGCTCTACGCCGCGAACGTCGCGGAGACGGACCTCGCCACGCTGACGCCAGAGAAGGCGAAAGAACAGCTGGGGCTGCCTCCGACGGCGGAAGTCGTGTGCATCTCGGCGAAGATCGAAGAAGAACTCATCGAGCTCGCGCCGGCCGACGCATTCGCATTCCTCGCGGACCTCGGCGTCACGTCTTCGGGCCTCGACCGTCTCATCAAGGCCGCGTACCGCGCGCTCGGGTACATCACGTACTTCACCGCGGGCGTGAAGGAAGTCCGCGCGTGGAACGTGCTGAAAGATTCGACCGCGCCCCAAGCGGCGGGCGTCATCCACACCGACTTCGAACGCGGGTTCATCCGCGCCGAAACGATCGCCTACGACGACTTCATCCAGTACGGCGGCGAGAAGGGCGCGCGCGAAGCCGGAAAACTCCGTACGGAAGGTAAAACCTACGTCGTGAAGGACGGCGACATGTTCAACTTCCTATTCAACGTGTAATTTGACTAAATAATGTATTTATTTTATATTTTTAATAATGGGAGCTCTGCATCCAACATCACTGCCGCCTCAGAAAGAGTTCGTCGTTGTGTCGTACGCGCAAATCGCGGTCCGCACCGTGCAACAGGACGTGTTGCGTGAATGCCGCGACGCACTGGCTCGGCTGGATGCCGAGAAGAAACAAGCGACGCGACCGATGCGGGACCCACGACACGTGACGATTGAACTCGAGTTCGCCGGCGACTTCGGCGAAGAAAAGGATCCTCATATGTACGTCGTGCGGATGCTAGACTGGGAATGATATGCCGTTCATCGCACGCCAAGAGGCCTTCACGTGTGAACATTGTGGAAAACACGTGGAAGAGTTGCAGAACGGAAGCTACCGGAATCACTGTCCGTTCTGTTTGTGGAGCAAGCACGTCGACAAAGACGGCCCCGGCGACAGGGCGTCGCTCTGCCTCGGACTCATGCAGCCGCGCGGCCTCGAATACCGCGGGAACAAGGGCTGGATGATCGAACATGTTTGCATACTTTGCGGCAAGAATATTCCAAATATCGCGGCACCGGACGATGCAATAACAGAGTTTTCCACACGAAATCCACAGCAAGAGTGATTGTACAACGGTACACCGTATGTATCGTCGATGACGAATTCTGTTTTTTCGCTACAAGAAAACAAAAAACTTCTGTCACTTCTTCGTGCGACAGACTGCATGGAATACTAATGTGTTCAGCTTTTTAGGCTTCCGCAAGGGCTATTTCCTACGCTGCGCTTGTAGAAGAAAGAACAACAGGCGTACGCTCCTCGCCGATATGAATTGGTGGTTTTTCTTCATCTGCTGCTTCGGCCTCTTGTTCGTCGCGATCTAACCCCGCGTCGCGGGTATCACGCCTTTCCGGAAAGCTGTGCAACACACGATTCCAGAAGAAACGTCTTCACGGGAATCGTTTCATGAATATTTCCATCAGGAAGCAACGTTAACGTTTCGTCGGATGATACGGCGAGACTGAACCGCCCTTCTTTCAACGCGTCGCGCGCATCTTCGGACAGTTCATCCGGCTTCTCGACGAGCGCGTCGATCCCCTCTTCTTTCAACGAGCGCTCGACGAACGATTTCATTTTTTCATGCGTGTCTCTGTCGGATTCCAACGCGAAGTGCAGCTCGGCGAGTTTTTCCGCGCGGTCCAACTCTTGCTCGAGGTCTTCGGGCCCTTTCACCTTCTCGCGCAAACGCTCGTACGCTTCGGGGCTGCGGAGACGCTTGATGATGCGCTGTTTTTCGGGGCCGGCGAGACGATCGAGGAAAGAGTCAGACATGGCGTGAGTATAGCGAAAATACGGATTTCGTGACCGGGAACGGTGGTAGAATCACCGTGTTCCAAACGAACGGAAAGGAGCGTCCCATGTACGTTTTTGGACACAGTTCCTTCGGAATCGAACCGGACGGAGTGAAGTTACTCGCGCTCTTGGGCGTATCGATGGTCATTCTGCTCATCATGAGCGCCATCCATCACGGATCGCGCTTGCGCGACGATCCCGATGACGATCGGCGCAAAGGACCCGACGACGATCCCCCGCCGCCACCGCCCGCACCGGATGGTTCCGAACAGAAAACGCCCGAGGGTTCTCCCCGGGCGTTTGTTTTTCGGTGGAAATGAACGACGTTCAGGAGCAACCGCTCGTGTTGCCGCAATCAAGACAGACTTCGCACGAACCGTTGCGCTTCATCTTCACGCTCGAGCACGAGGAGCAGAGCGAGCCGGTGAAACCCTGGAGCTTGGCAAGCTCGGTCTTCGACAGCGATCCGTTCTCAGTCTTCGTCTCGACTTCGAGCTCTTTGACGACGGACGTTTCGGGAAGCATATCGGCGGGCGCGGGAGCGCCTTCGTCGACGATCTGTAGCCGCATCGCGAACGCATCCTTGCTCTTGGAACCGGTGCGGTACGACTCTTCGACGAGGTCGTGGTTGTGGATCTGCATCGCCTTCTCCTTCGTGAGGAACTTGAGGGCGAGCCAGCGACCGAGGTAATCCATGAAGCTCTTCGCCATCGGGATTTCCTTGTTCGTCGTCATGCCCATGGGGTCGAAGCGCGAGTGCGCCATCTTCGTGCACAGCACTTCGAGCGGCACGCCGTACTGCAGGTTCATCGACATGCTCGTGGCCCACATATCCATCACGCCGGAGAGCGTCGATCCTTCTTTGTTCATCTTGATGAAGATCTCACCCGCGGTGCCGTCTTCGTACATGCCGACCGTGATGTACCCTTCGTGGCCGGCGATGGAGAATTTGTGCGTCACCGAATTGCGCTCGTCGGGAAGCTTGCGGCGGCGCGGCATTTCCTTGATGACGATCTTCTCGACGATCTGCACTTCTACCTTCTCCTTCTCACCCTTCTTGTCGGACTGCGTGTTAAGCGCCTGGCTCATCTTACAACCGTCGCGATAGAGGGCATTGGCCTTAAGGCCGAGCTTCCAACTAAGGAAGTACGCATTCTTGATATCTTCGATCGTCGCTTCGTTCGGCAAGTTGATGGTCTTGCTGATCGCGCCGGAGATGAACGGCTGCGCGGCGGCCATCATGCGGATGTGGCCTTCGCCCGAGATGAATCGCTTGCCGAGCTTGCCGCACTTGTTGGCGCAGTCGAAGCCGGCGTAGTGCTCCTGTTTGAGGTGCGGGGCGCCTTCGACCGTGAGACGTCCGCACACGGCGAGGTTCGCTTCTTCGATCTGCTCGTCGGTGAAATCGAGCTCCTTGAGGAGATTGAACATCGGATCGGCGATCTGCGCGTCGCTGAAACCGAAACGCTTGAGAGCCTCGTCGCCGAGCGCGTGGCGGTTGAACGCGAAGCTCAACTCGAACACGCCCGAGAGCTGCTGCTCGATTTTGGCGATGTCGGCTTCCGTGAAGCCCTTCGCGCGCAGGCTCTGCCTGTTCACATGCGGCGTGCCTTCGAGCGACAGTGTGCCCATCACGTAACGCATGATGTCCTTCACCTGCGTGTCGCTGTATCCGAGGGCGTGCAGGGCCGGTTCAACCGACTGGTTGGCGATCTTCATATAGCCGCCTCCCGCGAGCTTCTTGAACTTCACGAGCGCGAAGTCCGGTTCGATGCCCGTCGTGTCGCAGTCCATCGCGAGGCCGATCGTGCCCGTCGGGGCGATGACCGTGACCTGCGCGTTGCGGAACCCGTGTTCCTCACCCGTGGCGAGCGCGCGGTCCCACGCTTCCTTCGCTGCGGTGAGGAGGTAATCGGGAGTAACGCTCTGGTCGAGGCCGACCGGCGTCACGCGCAAACCTTCGTATTCCTTGGCCGGAGCGTCGTAGGCGGCGCGGCGGTGGTTGCGGATCACGCGGAGCATGTGCTCGCGGTTCTTGGCGTACCCGGGGAACGGTCCGTGGATGCGGGCCATCTCGGCCGAGGTTGCGTAGGATTCGCCCGTGAGCATCGCCGTGAGGGCGCCGCCGATTGCCCGGCCCTGGGTGCTGTCGTACGGAATGCCCATCTGCATGAGCATCGCGCCGAGGTTGGCGTAGCCGAGGCCGAGCGTGCGGTACTTGTAGCTGAGTTCGGCGATCTCCTTGCTCGGGAACTGCGCCATGAGGACCGAGATCTCGAGGACGATCGTCCAAAGGCGGGCGGCGTGCATGTAGCGTTCGACTTCGAACGTGCCGTGCTCCTGGTCGTAGAATTTGATGAGGTTAAGGGAAGCGAGATTGCACGCCGTGTTGTCGAGGAACATGTACTCGCTGCACGGGTTTGAAGCATTGATGCGGCCGTCGCTCGGACAGGTATGCCAGTCGTTGATCGTTGTGTCGTACTGCACCCCCGGATCGGCGCATTCCCACGCGGCCAGGCCGATCTCGTCCCAGAGGGCGCGGGCCTTGAGCGTCTTGCAGGCCTTCGCTGCGCGCTGTTCTTTGATGGCGTTCTTGCGCTCGGTGCGCCAGTAGAGGTTCCACTCGCCGTCCTGCTCGACCGCCTCGAAGAATTCGTGCGGGATGCGGACGGAGTTATTGCTGTTTTGACCCGAGACCGTCTGGTACGCCTCGCCGTTGAAATCGCTGTCGTAGCCGGCCTTCACGAGGGCCGCGACTTTCTTCTCTTCTTCCGACTTCCAGCGGATGAACGCTTCGATATCCGGGTGATCGAGGTCGAGACAGACCATTTTCGCGGCGCGGCGCGTGGTGCCGCCCGATTTGATGGCGCCCGCGGCGCGGTCGCCGATCTTGAGCCAACTCATGAGGCCCGAGCTGCTGCCGCCGCCGGAGAGCGGTTCGCCGCGTCCGCGGAGGTTGCTGAAGTTCGTGCCCGTGCCGGAACCGTACTTGAAGAGGCGCGCCTCGCGGACCCACAGGTCCATGATGCCGCCTTCGTTCACCATGTCGTCATCGACGCTCTGGATGAAGCACGCGTGCGGCTGGGGACGCGTGTAGGCGTCTTCGCTCTTGCGCACCTCGCCCGTCACGGCGTCGCAGTAGTAGTGCCCCTGCGGGACGCCCGTGATGCCGTAGGCCGTCTGCAGACCCGTGTTGAACCACTGCGGCGAGTTCGGAGCCGCCATCTGGTGAATAAGCATGTAAGAAAGCTCGTCTTCGAACGCCTGTGCGTCCTGCGGCGTCGCGAAATACCCGTGCGCCTCGCCCCAGTACCTCCAGCAACCCGCCAAGCGACGGACCACTTGCTTCGCGGACTTCTCCGGGCCCGTGATGACCTCGCCCTTGTCGTTCTTCATCACGTTGCCGTGTTCGTCTTTCACCGGCACGCCCGCCTTGCGGAAGTACTTGCTCACGACGATGTCCGTCGCGACCTGGCTCCAAGCCTTCGGCACCTCGGCGTCGAGCATCTCGAAGACGATCGAGCCGTTCGTATTCTTGATACGGCTCGTACGCTTCTCGTACTGCACTTCTTCGAGCGGATCACTGCCCGGCGTCGTGAAGACGCGCTGAATGGAAAGACCGCCGCCCTTTTTTGCGGGCACGGAAGCGGAACGAGACGGCGAGGAAACGGGATTCATGGGCTTGGGCGGGAAATGGATGAAAATACCGTATATAGTGTCTCGGGGGAGAACGTACCCCAACATATGGGATTATTTTGGCCGTCACAAGAATGAGAAAAATATGACGCTGATGGAAAAAACATACGGCGAAATGTCGGTCACAGAAACAAAAACTCCGGGTGCGAAAAAAAATTTGAATGACTATTCCAGCACGATTGATGAATAGGAAAAGTAATTTTTGTATACACGCGCGCGCCGCGCCTAATACCAAACTTTCTTGAGACCAATCGCGTACGAAAAAATATTCGCGAGAAGACTGAGAACCGGCCCCGCGACGAGCAATGCGACCGCGACGGGCCATGACGGAATGAAGAGAACGAGGCCGAAGAGCAGCGCCCCGACGACGTAGTCGATACCGTCGATCACGGGCCAGGCGTTTCCCGGCGCGATGCCGATGCGACGCTTGAAGAAGCTTTTCACAGCATCCCCCACGAGCGCTCCGATCGAAATGAGCGCGCTCCACGCCGTCCACGTCCATGGGTCGTACGGCCATGGCGTGAGCGTAACTTGCACCACGCCGACCAGCGTGCCGAACGCGATCCCGCCGACGAGTCCGAGCCACGTTTTATTGGCGCCCAGCGCCGTGGGCCAGATGGCGATACGCAGCGGCGCGAGAAAAGGCACCTTCGCAAGCACGACAGGCATCGCGTTGGCGACAAGCGCAGGAAGATAGAGCCAGACGGCCGCTGCTAAAGCATTAAAAGGTGCGTACATATCAACGGCGGAAAAGCTTCGGAGCGGACTCCGTAAAATACTGGAGCATGCTCACGACGCCGACGGCCGCGGCCGCGACCATCAGCCAGTACGTGGCGCCGAACGCGACTTCGAACGCGGTTGAGGTAAGCAACGACGTCAACGCCTCGTTCCCCCACGACGTCAAACGCTGCACTTCGGTGATCGATACGAGCGCCAAGAGCAGCGCGATCGAACCCATCTGCAGGAACGATTTCCATTTGCCAATGAGGTTCGCGGGCATCGCGATCCCCTTGCCGACCGAAAACGCGCGCAGTCCGTCGACGGCCATGTCGCGCGCGAAGAGGATGAGCAGCAGCCACACCGGATAGACGAGGACCGTCGTGAGATAGATGAAGGCGAGATAGACGAGCAGTTTGTCGGCGAGAGGATCAAGGAACGCGCCGAGCGGCGTCGTCTGGTTCCATTTCCGCGCAAGCCTACCGTCAAAGAAATCCGTCAGCGCAGCGATAATGAAGCACACGGCGGCGATCGTGACATGGAACGGGATCGCGTCCTCAAGAACGAGAAGCGTGCCGACCACGATCGCGAGAACAAGCCGGGAAGCGGTGAGGAGAAGAGGGAAATTCATGACATCATCCTAGCAGAGGAATAGTTGCACGACGCTCGAGATCGACGAAGAGCACGGCGTCGACGGATGACCTCTGAGAAAGTCTAG
>CAZZDD010000028.1:26867-32954 GCA_964652185.1 uncultured Candidatus Peribacteria bacterium
CGCTCGAGATCGACGAAGAGCACGGCGTCGACGGATGACCTCTGAGAAAGTCTAGGAAGATCGAGTGTGACGCTGACCGGACTATTCCTCTCATCGCGAACGACGCGCAGCAAGGAATAGTCGCACGGCACCGGCAGGCCGGTTGCACGGTCGATAAGCAGGATGCCGGGGCACGCGTCGCCGCGGTCGTAGGACGGATCCGCAGTGAAAGTAGCTCGCACTCGCCGCCGCTCTGCAACGAAACGCTCCACACGCAGACCGCCGTGCGACGGTGTAGGCGCGGGCGTTGCGAGGAACGTACCGACGCCCACGAACCGTCCATGTGCGTCGAGCATCGACCAGGGGCGCCACACGCGGCCGGCGACGGCCCAGAACCACTGCGGCACCGTGCGACGGGCCACGAGCCAAAGGTTCGCCACGCCGTCGAGCGGACGATCATCCGGGAACCATGCGCGAAACAGCCGCAAGCGCTCGCGCAAACGCGCCCCTCCCCCGCGGCGCGGGAGCGGAAGCCACGACACGATCGCGCGAAGAAGGGCACGACGCGTGTCGACCTGCGCAAGCAGAGAACTCGCGATCACTCCCTTCTCCGTCACCGATGCCGTGAAACGCAACGTATCGAGCGGCACGGGAAACGCCGTCAGCTCGAAACGGCAGTCAGCTGCCTCAAGTATGAGCGTGCCATCATGGTAGCTCCCTCCGAACGCGAAGAACGACGACCGCGGCACCGGAATGCCCGCGGCGGGTTCGCCATCCGGGCCGATGCCGAACTTCTGCACGCCCCACGCGGCGATAGCTCCTGTCTCAGGGTCGAACCGCGCGACGGTCACGTCGATCCACACGCTCGCGATGCCGATCTGATCAAACGTGGCGACGATCGCGGGAGCGTAGACCGACATTTGCTCGATGCGAAAAGACAATCCCTCGACCGAGGCGGGCCGATCGACCGGACGGACATCGATGACGCAGGGCGACGAGAGCTCATGGATCTTCCCGCCGGCACGATACGTCGCACGGATATCGACCGTGTGCCGTCCGGCGCGCACCGAAGCACCGGGCACGAGGTGCAGGTGCGTTCCGTCGGAGTTCAGCGTCGCACGGTACGGCGCGTCGCCGTCGAACGTGGCGGCAAGCGACGACTCGTCGATCGATACAGACTGCGTGCGATTGCCCTCGCGGTGCACGAGCTTCAGCGAGACCGTATCGGCGGGGTCCGCCTCGATCGCGTGGCCGTTCACGGGCGCGACCGCGAGCACGCCGCCGACCGACACCGGGTACAGCAGCGCGCCCTCGCGGACGAACGGCACGCGGGGACGGACGGTGAAACCCGGATGGCCCTGGTGCGTCCGCGCGACGTCGTACGGCACGTAGATGACATCGCCATTGGCGGACGCCGTCGCGAGACCGTGGCGCCCCAGCGCGATGCTCGCGTTGATGTTGCAGTACTGCCCTCCGCGCGCGGGGCCGAGCGGCAGCGTATCGTACGCCCAGCGGACCGTGCCGCCGGGTTCGAACGCGTAGACCGTGCCGTTGCCGCTGCCGACGTAGAGGAGAAACGATCGCTTCCCTTCGGGATCGAGACCGATCGCCGCGCTTCCGCGCACGCAGTCGCCCGTATCGTACGCCCATCGAACGCTCCGGGTGACGGGATCGATGCAATACATGTTCCCGTCGCTCGATCCGACGAACATCGTGCCGTCATCGGCCATCGCCGGGGTGGCGTAGATCGCCCCGCCGGTCGCAATGCTCCAGCGAATCTCTCCGCTGACCGAATCCAACGCGTAGAACGACCCGTCGAAGCTGCCGACGTACAGCGTCCCGTCGGGACCCAGCATCGGCGACGATGCGACGAAATTCTTCATCGACCGCTTCCACTTCACGCGGCCATTCGCCATATCGATGGCGTAGACGCAAAAATCGAACGACGAAATATACAGGGTGTTATCCGGCCCGAAGCACGCGGACGACCACACGCAGCAACCCGTCAGTGCCTTCCACTGAATCTCGCCTTCGGGATCGATCGCGTACACGTGGAAGTCGTCGCACCCGGCGTAGATCCAGCCGTTCGGACCCACCACCGCGTTCCCCTCCCACCAATACATCGTGCTCGGGCTGAAGTGCGACGCCTCTCGCAGCAGATCCAAATGCCATTTTTTCTTTCCCTCCGCACTCAAAGCGAACAGCCCGTTGCCGCTCGGCACGTACACCGTCCCGTCGGTCGCGATGGTCGCGGCGGAATCGACCACCTCGCCGACGTCGTACGTCCACCGCACGCGGTTCTCGATCGGGTCGAACGCATAGAAGTGATGATCCGCGGACCCGACATAGATCGTTTCATCCGCCCCGATCACGGGTGTCGAGAAGACGGCGTTGCCGGTACGAAAATGACGGATGCGAAGTTCCGGCCGGAGTTCAGGCGCGACGCGCATGCGGCCGCGGTTGCGATGATCGCCGCGCATCGACGTCCACGGCGCGATGCTCTGGCTCACGCGCTCACGAAATTTCCTACGTACCGCAGTGCGCAGCGCGGCCGACGGCGTGAGGAGGATGGCATTCGGCATACACCTCAGATGACGGACGGCGAGGCCGATATTTACCGGTCACAAACGGCGACATCAGTCGTCCTGTACACTACCCATCCATGCAACGCGTTCTCGTCGTCTATAACCCCGTTTCCGGCCTGGGACTGCTGCGGCCGTCGCGCGAACGCGTGCGCGCGGCATTCGACAAGCATGACGCGGATATCGTCTGGATCGAAACGCGTCCGACCGTCCAGCAGGAACTGCGCGACGCGGTATCCGGAGCGTTCGACCGTATCGTCGTGATCGGCGGCGACGGAACGGTGCGCAGCGTCGCGGAAGTGCTTCTTGCGGCCGGCAGCCGCACCCCGCTCGCGATCCTCGGACACGGCACAGGCAACATGCTGGCGGGTTCGCTCGGCATTCCCCTCTTCCCGCTCGGCACGGCGGTCGACTTCGCACTGCACGCGCCGAGCGATCCGATCGACGTCCTCCGCGTGAACGGCGCGCACATCAGCCTCATTGGCGCAGGCCAGGGGTACGACGCGCTCTTCATCCAGGGCGCGACGCGCGACATGAAGCGGCGCCTCGGCATGCTCGCGTACGCGCTTTCCTTCTTCCGCACATTCCTCCCGTACGTCGCGCGGCGATACACGATCATCGTCGACGGCGAGCGGCACCAAGTCGTCGCAAAACTCGTGTTAGCGTTGAACGCCTTCGGGGTGATCGGCGTACCTCTTGAGCGCTCGATCTCCGCCCACGACGGCTGGATTGACGTCTTCGTCTTAAACCCGCGCACGGTTTGGGAGACAGTCTGGACCGGCATCAGCTTCCTGCTGCGCAGACCACGACATAAAATCCCGCGCCTTCTCACATTCCGCGGCAAGCGCGTATCAATCCGCCAGCGCAAGGGCAGGCGCGTGCAGATCGACGGCGATGTACACCCGGACAAGCACCTCGATATCGAACTGCTCCCCGGCGCGCTCAATGTGGTGCATCGGCAGCCGGTCGACGCGGCGGGCGCGAGTGCGTAGACTGCGCCGGCATGAAGATCCTCGTCATCGTCGGCGGCACGAGTGACCCCAGCAACAGCGAAGCCCTTGCCGACGCGTTCATCGCGGGCGCCCGGGGCGCAGGCGCGGAAACCGACAAAGTCCTCCTCCGCACCCTCTCGATAGACCACTTCGATATTCGGTGCTACGCGCCCGACTTTCGCGACGAACCTGATTTCGCGGCGGTACGGGCAAAAATCGAAGCGGCCGACGGCCTCGTACTTGCCGCGCCGATTTGGAACTTCGACATCCCGGCCAACGTCAAAAACCTTATCGACCGCTGCGGAGCGTTCAGCCTCGATGCAGAGCGACGCATGCGCGGCCAATGGAAGGACATGCCGTTCTACCTGATCTACACCGGCGGCTCCCCCACCCCCGCGTGGAAAGGCCTGCTCCGCACGACGATGAGCTCGGTGAAAGTATCCCTTCAATACTTCGGCGGAGCACATGCGGGCACGCACTTCGAACCGCGATGCACGCCGGGCAAAGGCCGGTTCGGCCTGGTCGTGGACAAACGGCCGGAGTCGCTCGCGAAGCTCGCGGCACAAGGCAGCGCCTTCGCCGCTCTCGTGCGACGACACGTCGAAACGGGTCGCCTTCCTCTCATGATCACGCTGAAACGGCGCTTCTACCGCCTCGGGCAAACCATCCAGCGAAAACTTTTCTGATCACATTTTGTGATCATTCTTTTTCCCTTTGTGTAGGGCTCAATGTCTTTAAAGATATTTTTGTAATGCAGTCACCGGCTTCGGTGGCTCCGGGTCGGTAGGCGATGGTTCCGTCGGCATCGCAGTCGCTGCAGGCGATTCAGGTTCGGGTTTCTGCTTCGGAAGCAAACGGTGATGACGATGTACCTTCAGTACCTGGCGATACCCACCCTCCCCGTTCTCAAGGAAGTGCGCGACGCGCGTCACGGTCGTCGTGCTGGCGCCCGTTTCCTTCGAAATCTGGCGGTAGCTGTGGCCTTTCCCGAGTAGGCGCGCCACTTCCAAACGCTCGCTCCACGCCTGGAGTTCGCTGAGCGTCCCGATATCACGAAGAAAATTCGCCGTTTCGGCGTCGTTCTTGCAGGACCGTAGCGCGGCGCACAGGTTCAGAAACCACGGTTCTTTGCGCCAGGCATCTTCGGTGAAGCGTCTTTTCATAGTGGCTTCCCATCCTACCGATCGCGTGCCCGCTGTACCAGCGTAATACGACGCAAAACACCGTTCCGCCGCTTTGTATGATTAAGATGATTGTTGCTAAATAAGCAACTTTATAGTATAATAATAGGAAATGAACACATACATACAACAGGTCTGGAGAAGTGCAAAACAGCCGATACTTGTCGGTCTCGGTGCTATCGTCGTCGGATCCATCCTGGGCGTCGTGTTCCCTCCGGAGCAACAGAAGCACTATTGTCCATCTCCGCTGCGCGCGCATTTCCTTGAACGCCGCATCGCCTTCCAGCTCGATACACCCCCCTCTCCACGGTACGTGTCCACTGCGATCACATCATCCGTTTCGTCTTCCTCCCCTCTCAGGGCCGCTGCTCCGGAAGAAATTCCCGCTCCTACCCCGATTATCGAAGAGTCGTCGTCCTCTTCCTCTCTCGCACCGACCGAAGAACCCTCTTCAGCGTCGTCGGCGTGGAGTGAGCCAGCGTCGAGCTCCAGCGCTTCATCCGAGCAGAGTGAAGAAACAGTCGATTTCCCGGCATTCGACCGCGCGGTCTTCCCCGTCGGCCGCACGCCCAACTGGGGCGCGATGACGACGCCCGCAGAATGGAATCGCTCCTACGGCGACATGGAGCGGGAGGAATTCGTCCGAATCCCGCAGTATGACATGGAGACCCTCACGACGCCGATGGAGAAACTCCTGAAGAACCGTGACGATCCGAAAACGATCAACATTCTCACCGCAAAGCTCTTCTACTCGACGCGCCACTTCGGCAGCTACGATCTCGATGCGGGCGAATTCACGGGCGAACATGCGGGTATCGACATGAAAGTGCCGGAGGGCACGCCAGTCATGGCCATCGCTGGCGGACGGGTGTCGACGGTCGCACGCCATGCATCGGGCCTGGGCCTGCACGTCATTATCGAGCACCGCCTGAGCGACGAAACGTACTACACGATCTACGGCCACCTAAGCTCCGTATCGGTGGAAGAAGGCCAGGATGTGACGCCGGGAAAACACATCGGTCGCAGCGGCTCAACGGGCAGATCGACAGCCGGTCACCTGCACGTCCAGATCGACCTGGGAAGAGCCGGGGAATCGCCCCACAAGCCGTACCAAACGGACGGCATTCCGGGCAAAGCGGAAGCGGCCGAACATACGGTGCATCCCATCACGTTCATCGCCGAACACTGAACGAAAAACGGCCCTGAACCGATCGCTTGCGCTCTGGTTCAGGGCCGTCTTCTTGAATCATCGTTGATCGTTTAGCGCTGCGTGAGCGTCTGATCCTGCTTCAACGCGTAGCCTTCTGGGAGGCCGATCGCCTTGCCCGTGTTCTTCCACGTGAAGTAGATACC
>CAZZDD010000029.1:0-31326 GCA_964652185.1 uncultured Candidatus Peribacteria bacterium
GAGCACTTCGCCGGATGGTCGAATCGCGGCCAAACCCGGACCTGCTCACCGAAGCCGCCGCCCTAGCCGACGAGCTTGAACAAGCCGACACCGAATGGACCCGATGGGCCGCGGGCGTTGTGCGGAGGTTGGCGGGGCTGCCCTGCCCCTCTCCAGGCGCCTGCGAGGTGACGCCGGTCGAGCCCTGTCCAGCGTGCGAGGAAATGGAGCGGGGGCCGGTGTCGTAGCGGACCCACCGCGGCGCGAAAATCAAGCGGCTGGTGGGTCGTCGTCTTCCTCAGGCCCAATGCTTCCCGGCCTGATCGGCTCCGGTTCCTCCTCGCCGTTCCTGATCATGTTGGCGATTCGGGACAGGATCAGTTGCCCGATCATGTCGCCGGCGAGGTTCGGCAGGTGGGCTTCGACGATCCGAATGCAGCGGTCGCGCTCGATTTGTACTGGGTCTGGCATGGCTCCCTCCTTGCCGGCATTCTAGCCCGCCTGACCACCCGGATGCCCCCCAGGGCGAAATAAGTAATCCGTCGCCTGCGCGGGCCCGGCCACGCGGGGATCGATATACGACCCGGTAACTCGGCTATCCCGATGCCGCAGGGCCGACGTGGGATCTCCGCCGGCGGCCTTCACGTAGCTGCCCACGCTCTTGCGAATGCGGTGGAACTTGCTTTTGCGGTCGTTCGGCAGCCCCGCCTTCTCGAGTATTTTTCCGTACCGGTTCCAAAGGTAGTTCTCCGGATGCGGCCAGGGGAATATCAGATCACGTGGCGGCAGCTTGATCGCCCGCAGCGCCGCGACCGTATCGGGGTGCAGGCGGTACGCTTCCTCGCTCCGGCCCCCTTTGCGATTAGTCGCCGGCACGACCAGCCATCCGGTGTCTAAATCGACCGCGGACCACTCCAGCCGCAGGATGGCCGTTATCCGCTCGCCGGTGTCCCAGCAGACCAGCAGGATCGCTTTCCACCACTGATAGGCCAGAACCTGCCCCACGGCCCCGGGGAGCGAATCCACGGCCTTAAACAGCCGCTCCAGCTCGCCCGGCATCCAGGCCAACGGGACGGCCTCCGGTTCGGGGTCTCGTGGCACGTCCGGCCACACGTCCAGGAACTTCTTGCGGCAGGCGAACCGCCAAAGCGCCGTGAGGTTCGCGTGTTCCTTGTTCACCGAGTACGGCGACCGCGGCAGTTCGCGGAACCAGCAGAGGAACCGGTTGACGGTCGTATCGTTTAGATCGGCTAGGACCGGCTGTCGCTCCAAAAAGCGTTCAAAGCTTTTCAGGCTTGCACGGTACAGTTCGACCGTTCGCGGCGACTTTCCACGGAGAAACAGGGGGCGATACGTTTCTTCGAAGAAATCCCGTAGTAGCGTTTCAGAGGCGGCTTTGCTCATTGGCGATACCCTCCAAGTGGGTATACGTCACGAATCGCGGCCTTGCGTATTGCTGCCCTGCGTTCTCCCGCATCCTCCCCGGAATCCTCCGGTTAGACTCCTCAAAAGTAGCGGACAATCAATCGCTGTCTTGTCCTCTCCGCCTTTAGAAGCCGCTTGTCCTTACGGGCGGCTGAAACAACAGTAGATCAGTGGCAGTTTTTGGCAAGTGGGGAGTGGAGAATTCCCTAGGGAGGAAGCATGTCGGATTCAGTGAGCATCGTTCAGCCGATCCGATCGCGCGGGGCAATCCAGGACACCGGCAATCCGGTCCTAGATTCGACTGTAAACCTCTTGATGAACTGGCCGAGCCCGCTAAATCCGGGGCCAGAGTTCATTCAGGAGATTCACGATCTTCTGGCGGAGCTTCACTCGAAAGAGCCTGGTCGCCAGCCTTAAACGCCTTCATTACGTCCAGGTAATTTCCGGGCTGGGCGCGGAGATCCGCTGAGGTGCCGTCGACGAACAGCATTTGTTTCTGATCGACGTACTTCACCAGCGACAGGTCGACGGAGCAGAACTCGAACGACCGAACCATAAATCACCTTTGAAATTCGCGGCGGGGGAGTCGGTTTGGCCGGCCCGTCGCTGAAGGGACACAAAATCCGCTGGGTGTTCGCTGGTCGCAAGGCCAGTGACGAGCTTCGCTAGTCGCTCGACTATCACCACCCGGCGGATTTTGTGGTTGAAAGTTCTAACGATAAGTCTAGAATGCGGGGCATGTCAACTGTGGAACTACCAGCGAAGCCTTTCTGTTCGGTGTCTGATGCCGCCGCGATCATCGGCTGCACCGTCGGCCGCGTTCGCCAATTGCTGATCGACGGCGAAATCGTCGGCATGAAGTTGAACGAGCGAGCATGGGCCGTTGACCGCAAATCCGCAGAAAAGTACGCGAAACGCGAGATTTCTGTAGGCCGCCCGCGACTCAGCCAGCGGCAGTAAAAATTTTTTGATCCAGCCGGGAAACTGCACTTGACGAAATAAACCATATCGTTAGAATCCATCGCGTCGAACGGGGGTGATAGCCCGAACGACGCAAGACAAGACTAGCGACCTCTACCGGCCCCGACGGATCATCCCGGGCCAGCGGTCGCGTAACCACGCAACCCGCAAATCCCCTGAGGCTCTGATGAGCGTTTCCGCGCCAGCCGCGACGCGCTACCGCAACCCCTGGCACAAGACCAGCGGCCCGGAGTTCTACGAGACGTCGGCCAAGCCGCAGCGCGTCGGCCGCTACCTGATCTACAACCGCATTCCTGGCACTGTCGCGGATGTGGTGATCGATGGCGTTTGCGTGACCCAGCGCGTCACTGTGGCCAACGCGGTCGATTGGTGCCGTAAGAACGCGAAACGGAAAGCGGCGTAACCATGCCCGGCGAACGCACCGAACTCGAGCGCATCGAAGCAGCACGCCGCGACGCGGAAACCGTGATGATCACTGTCCGCTTGCCGCGGCACAAGCGAGAAGAGCTTCGCTGGGTCGCATCGCAGCAAGGAATGTCTCTGAACGAGTTTTGCCGCAAAGCCATCGAGCGAGCGGCGGAGGTATTCGCGTGATGCTAATCGACTCCCTCCGCCCCGCCGAATCACACCCGCACTGCGAAATCCGCCCACTCGGCTGGGGCTGGCTGGTCCGGTTCCCCTACGGCAGCGAGATCGTGGCCGACGACGGCGGGCCGCTGACGTATGAGCAGTGCTGCCAAGCAATCGAGGCCTGGAAAATGAACGCGACGAAAAAACAAGCCGACTTCCACATCCGCTGGATCATCCGCCGCGACATGCCGGAGATTCTCGGCATTGAGGCCGCGAACTTTGAGTTTCCATGGACGGAGAAGGACTTCCATCGCGTGCTCTGCAATCGCAACTGCGTGGGTCGAGTGGTCGAGCACAAGGAGCGGATCGTTGGTTTTGTGATCTACGAACTGCACAAGAACCGGCTGCACATTTCCAGCATCGCGGTTCACGCGGCAATGCAGCGCAAAGGGGTAGCGACTGCCTTGATCCGCGAGATGCACGGCAAGTTGGCTCCCCATCGCCGCAAGCAGATAACGCTGGAGGTTCGCGAGACGAATCTCGACGCGCAGTTGTTTTTCCGCGCGATGGGGTTCAAGGCGGCGACGCTGCTCAAGGACTTCGAGGAGAACGGCGAGGACGCGTATCTGTTCATTTTGAAGTGTGGCGAGTTCGCTCGATAAGGCGCGGGCTCAGTATTGGCTTGAGGTTGTAGCGGCGAGGAAACAGGTGCAAGGAGTTTGAACATTGCTGCCGACACGCGACGAGCCGCTGTATTTGGGAATCACCGTCGAATGGTGGTCAGACGGATACCGCAACTACTCCGTGATCGTGCCAGTCCTTTGGCGGTGGAAACACTTTGATGACATAGCGATAGCGACAGCACCACGCGGGCGACCGCGGCAACTGGAGAGCACATACGGTTAGCCGGTTCATCCATTTAGACGAGAAGATCGGATGAATCCGGGACAATCTCATAGATGCATATAGCTGGAAATCAAACGCAGGAGACAAGGACATGAAACGCTAGTCAAACGTGGCAGCGGTAGCTCAGTCTGGCCGAGCGCCCACCCGGGCTTGATAAGGGAGGACGTGGGTTCAAATCCCACCCGCTGCTAATGGGAACGGACGGCACGACGCCAGCAGAGAGAGGCGGCAGGAGCATTAAGGGCCAACCTTGGATGGCCCGCTTTAACTTTTCACAGGAGAGAACGGATGCTCGCACTTAGCAGAAAAGCAGGACAGCAAATCGACCTGATCTACCAGGGCCAACTACTGGCCACGGTGGAAGTCGTGCGGATCGCAGGCAACCGGGTGACGGTCGGTTTCGACGGGATGCCCGACAACCTGACGATTCTGCGGCGGGAGATTGTCGACCGTGAACGCGAGGAATTGGAGCCAGCGGCATGACGCTAGTCGAAACAACCAAGCCGCCGGCCGAACCGGGACCGGAGGCAGAGGACGAGTGGGAGCAGTTTTACAGCGACCTGGGAAATCCGGTGGGGTGAAGCATGAAAGAACAAGCGAACGAAATCGACCTTGATTGCTTTTGCGCCGAGGAAGGTTACGCCATGCGGAGACTGGAAAGGCCGTTCGTGTGGAAGGGATGGAAATACGCAACCGACGGGCGGGTTCTTGTTCGCGTTCCGGCCCCCGGAGAGCCAGACAGTAGCGAGTCGGACGGCGGAAAGGTTCCGAAGGGCATTGAGGATTTAATCAAGCCCGTCGATGGAGACTGGATGCCCTGGCCTGAAGTCGAACCATGCGAGTCATGCCGCGGCGATGGAATGACCGCCTGCCCTGGCTGTGAGTGTGGCCACTGTGACGGCGACAAAGACATTGAATGCACCGACTGCCATTCGCATAGAACCGGCCTTGATATAGCGGGAATCAGAGTCGCGCGTCACTTCGCGGGATTAATTGCTGATCTCCCGGGAGTTGAGTATTCGACAGACGTCCGGTATCCGCAAAGGCACGGGATGGTGCAATTTCGGTTCGACGGTGGCGGCGAGGGTGCTGTTATGGAGATCAAGGCCCCATGATCGGCCTGGTCGCACTCGCAATTGGTTTGCTGGCCACGGCGTTCGTGTGCTGGCGATGGGGAACGAACTGAAAGAACAACCCGCTGCGGCAGGCGCGTAACCCGCGATATCCCTGCTGAACGCTGGCCGAGATGGTCCAGAGGACTGCTCGCAGAATGGTGCCAGCCTTGCCGCAGCGGATATTTCAACCAGGGTTGTGGGAGAGGGGAGCGAGCGGCATGTCGATCATATTTGATATCGAGTCGGGACCGGTGCCCGAGGCCGATCTAAAGGCACTCTACACCGAAAAGACCTACGAAGAATTCGCGGCGTCCTGCGACCAACGCTGGAAAGACGAGACCAAGCGCGAGAAGTACGAGGCCCAGAAAGCCACCGCCTGGCAGGATTTCGTCGACAAGGCGGCCCTCTCACCGATCACTGGCCGCGTGCTGGCGATCGGCTTCGCGTCGGACAAGGGCGCCAAGGTGGTCGACGGCGGCGGCGACGAGGCCGCGCTGCTCGCGGAATTCTGGGGCATGTACGCGAAGTCGCGGTCGAACAAGCCGGCCCCGCGTCGCATGTACGGCTGGAACATCCACGGTTTCGACCTGCCGTTCATCCTGCGGCGATCCTGGCTGCACGGCGTCGCCATCCCTCGCGGTGTGCGCGACGACAACGACCGCTATTGGGACTCGGTTTTCGTCGATTTGATGCAGCGGTTCTCGGCTGGCGAGTGGAAGGCGTACACGAAGCTTGGAGTGGCCGCCAAGTTTCTCGGCGTCGGCGACAAGCCAGCGGACGGGACGACGGGAGCCGATTTCGCCCGGCTGTGGTTTGGCACGGAAGAAGAGAAGGAGAAGGCGAAAGCGTACTTGCTGAACGATCTGGAAATGACGCGGCTCGTGGGGCTGCGGATGGGAGTTGTGATTTAAGGATTTAAGTGGTTGATCGATCTTGCAATGAGAAAGGGTTGAAGGTGGTGACATGGTAGCTGATTCGCAATCTACTGCTTTAACAGTGTATGAGAGGATGCCGGACAGCTTGGCAGCAATCCAGGCGCTCGGCAAAGCAATCGCAATCTCTCGCATGTTCGGCTGCGAGACAGTCGAGCAGGGGCAAGTTCTCGCCCTCGAATGCATGGCCCGCCGGATGCCGCCACTGACGCTGGCCGAACGGTATCACGTCGTCCAGGGCAAGTTGATGATGAAGTACGATGCGATGCTCGCAGCTTTTCACGAGCTGGGCGGCAAGCACAAGATCATCGCCCGCACGGAAGATCGGGCCGAAGTCGAGTTGACGATTGACGGCCAGACGCACCGGGAAGCCATCACCTGGGAAGAGGCAAAGCAGGAGAAGTGGCCCTACAAAGGCGACGGCAAAACGCTCAAGGATAACTGGGCGACTCCGCGGGCTCGTCGGCAGATGCTGTGGGCCCGGGCGGTCAGTGAAGGCGTTCGGGCGCTGTGTCCCGGCGTGAACAGCGGCAGGTATGTTCCCGAGGAGATCGAGATCGAGCCAGCGCCCGCCAGCAACGGCCACGCCAAGCCCGCCACAACCAGCGTGGTTGACCAAGCGGCCAGCGCGGCTGCGGCCAGTGCTCCCGCGGCGAACGTCGACGGCGAGATTGTCGAAGCTGAATTTGAAGTGGTCAAAGACGAGCCGCAGCAGACACAGCCGCCGGCCACGGCCACAACCGACCAACCCGAGCTGGCCACGGAATACCAGATCGCCCGCATTAAAGAACTGGCTGTACTGCTCCAGTGCGGCGAAAAGGTCGAAGCCGCCTGCCAGAAACGCGGCTGCAATTCGGTGCGGTCACTGCGGAAGGAAGACGCGGCCGAAATGCTGGAGAAGCTGGAAGCGAATTACGCCAAGCAGCAGGCCGCGGCGAAGGCGGAGCAACCACCCGCCGAAATGCCGCCGTGTGGGCCCGCAACTGAAAAGCAAATCGAGGCGATCAAGGGCTACCTGAAAGAGTTCGCGCAGTTCGCGGCTGAGGACTACGCGAAGTTCATGGAGCGGCTCAAGGCGTGGCTGAACGGCCGCAAGCTGGCGGACATCGACGCCACCCAGGCTGCACAACTGGCTGACGCAGTTCGGCATCGTTCGCTGCCAGCGTTCATTACGGCGAGCCTGGGAAAGTAGACCGGCTGGAGGAACTGCTCGCCCAAGAAGAGCACCTCCAGCCGCTGGTCGAACGCTTCGGGGCCGCGGCCGTCTGGCAAGCCTCGATTGAAACACTTGGACACCCGCCGACCTGGAATGTCGGCACGGAAAGCTTGGTTCGGATTCTTCACTATTTAGAAAAGGGTTGACGCTATGAGTGGTTTCGAAATGGAAATGCCGGATTCTATCGACTCGGGGGATTTTGTTCGGGAGCCTGGAACTTATCACTTTGCAGTTCTTGAGGTCGACGAACAGCCGACAAGCAAGGCCGGCCAGCTCCTGGATGGATTTCGGGCTGATGTCGAAGTCCTTGCCGGGCCATTCGCAAAAAAGCAGGCCGAATTGATGTTCTTCAAGCCGAAGCTGACCGACAAGAACGGCGGCGAAATGGCTAAGCGAAAGCAAGCCCGATTTGCACTGGCGACGGGAATCATCCCAGAAGCCAAGCCTGGGGAGCGGGTCACAGTCGACCTGTCAAAGGCGAAGGGCCGGCAGTTCATCGCGACGCTTGCCCATCGTGCCGACCAGAACGATCCAAACAAGAAGTACATCGATCTCAACTTCGCCGACATCTGGCACGTCGACGATCCATCGGCGCCGAAGTGCGAATTGAACCAGCAGGCGCTGGGGTTATTGCCGAAGTCGCTGCGGAAGACGCCGGAATCGTTCGCGGCGGCCAGCGGGAATGGTTCGGCCAGCGGGAATGGGGCTGCGAAGTCGAGCACGGCGGCGAGCGCAACAGCAGCCGCATCCGCGCCGGCCAGCCTGGACGACCTGTAGCCCGCCCGTCATCACCGCCTTGCCAGCTCGTCGCTGGCGAGCAACCCGCCACCTCGGCGGTTTCCCAGAGTCGCTGCCGGGGTGGTTTTTATTTGCCGCATTTCGCCGCCGCTCTCCGCTCGCCGCAATGCCCAAGCTGATCGAAATCACGGCGACTTATCTCGGCGAACGCTTTCGCTTCGCGAACGCCGACGGCGACACGATCATCGGCCGCGCGTGGATGAACGGCGACGTTTCGGCAGAGATAGCAATCAAGGGCCAAGCCGACCTGGACGAGCTGCAGCAAGAGCAGGAATACCGGTTTTACGGCCACTGGACGACGTATAAGAACCGCCGGACCGGCGACGAAGAGCAGCAATTCGCTTTCCAATCGTTCGTTCTCCAGCAGCCACATTCGCGGACCGGCGTGATCGAATACCTCTGCAACGCGGCCGGCCAGGTTCGTGTAGGCTTCGGCCCGGCTCGAGCCGCCCGTCTGTGGGAACTGTACGGCAGCGACGCGGTGAAGCACCTCCGCGAGGCCCCTGAGGAAGTCGCGGCCCGGCTGTCGGAAGTGCCGCGGTTGAAGTTGTCGGCCGGCGACGCGGCGAAGATCGCGGAAGTTCTGCGAGATCAACAGGCCCTCGAAGGCTGCACGCTCGATTTGACCGACCTGCTGACAGGGCGTGGGTTCCGCCGCGAACTATCCCGCTGGCTGATTCGCGACTTCGGCAGCACGGCCGCTGAAAAGGTCCGCGAAAATCCCTTTCTCCTGATCAAATACCCCGGCTGCGGCTTCAAGAACTGCGATGCTCTGTGGCTGGCCCTGGGATTGCCGGCCGAGTCGCTGGTCCGCCAGGCGTATTGCGTTTGGGACGCGACCAATAACGACCAGAACGGCAGCACCTGGATTGCTTGGACTGTGGCCGAGTTTGCCCTCAAGAGCAACATCGGCTCGGCGGAAGTCCGTCCCGAGGCGGCCATCGAAAAGGCGATCGAACTGGGGTTGATAGCGACCTGCAAAACGAACGGCGTCAACGGCCCGCTGTCGCCGGACGGCAATGTCCTTTGGCTGGCCGACGCCAAGCATGCGGCCACTGAGCAGCGGCTGGCGGAACTGATTGCCGACGCGATGGACGAGCCATTCGAGTGGCCGACGATCGAAGAAATCGAGAACATCGACGGCCAGCAGCCGGAGATTCTTCGGCTCGCCCTCCGCGGCCCGATCGCGATCCTCCGCGGGCGCCCGGGGACAGGAAAGACGTACACTGCGGCCAACGTGATCAAGGCCCTGATCAAGCGGTTGGGGTTCGGCACCGTTGGAATCGGCACGCCGACCAACATCGCTGCCCACCGCCTGAATATGGGGCTGTCTGAGTACGAAGTTCCCGTTCGCGCCCGGTCCAATCACAGTCTGCTGGGGATGCCGACGGAACGCGGCGAGAAGTGGCGGCACAACCCGCGGAACCCGTTCCCGTTCAAGGTGCTGGTTTTCGACGAAGAGTCGATGAAGGATGCGGAAATCGCGTGTGCCATTTTCGAGGCCCGCGCGAAAGGGACGCTGGTCCTACTGATCGGCGACACGAACCAGCTCCCGCCAGTGGACGTTGGCGCCCCGCTGCGGGACATGATCGCGGCCGGGCTGCCGAATGCCGAACTGACCGACATACGCCGCAACAGTGGCGGCATTGTCGAAGCGTGTGCAGCCATCGCCGAGGGGCGGCCGTGGTCCCCGGCTGAGAACTTACGGCTGATTCAGGTCGAAGATGAGGCCAGCCAGATACTGGCGGTTCTCGAATCACTGCGGGAGTGCCGCGCCGCTGGCCGCGATCCGGTTTGGGATTCTCGCGTGATCGTCGCCAAGAACGATTCGCGGCAGGCAATCAACAAGGTTTTGCAGGGCGAGTTCAACAAGAACCCGGTCGTGGCCGACTGCGTTTTTCGAGTCGATGACAAAGTGATCTGCCGCGAGAACAAAGACCACAAACTGGTTTCGATGGAACTGCCGGCAGACGATCCCTACGGCGAGTTTCAGGACTACGAAAACGCCGACACCGAAGTCCGCATTGCGAACGGCGAAGTTGGCCGGGTGGTCGAAATCGCGGTCGAGCATGGCAAGGGGCACATGAACGTGTCTCTTGACCACCCCAAGCGGGTTGTTCGCGTGCCGCTGACCAAGCCGACGAACGAGCCCGAGGAGCCCGAGGGGCACGGCCGCAAGGACCGCCAGCGAAAGAAGGGCACGAGCACTGGCTGCTGCTGGGATCTGGCTTACGCCGTCACGTTTCACTCGAGCCAGGGAAGCGAATTTGCGTGGGCAATCTGCGTGGCCAACAAGGGCGACGCGATCATCGGCTCGCGAGAACTTGTCTACACCGGCTTTTCGCGGGCCAAGGAAATGTGCGTCGCGATTGGAACGATGGCGACGTGGAATCGGTTCTGCAAGCGGGTCGCGCTCAGCCAGCGGAAAACGTTTCTGCGGGAGCGGATTTTAGTTGAGAGGGCTTCTAGGGAATTGGGGGAGTTATGAGCGGAGCGACTTTGGCACTACCACCGCAATCCAACCTCGTCGACCTCGACACGCTGGCCGCGGACTTGCACGCCGACGGGTTTTGCATCTGGCTGCGGTTCGACGGCGAGGAATTCGTGGTCGACCTGCTCTGCGGCGTCGATCGGTTGCCGGGGAATCAGCCGCGGCCACGCGGTCGAGGGATGACTGCGGCGGCGGCGATTGAGGCGGCTGTGAAGGACAAGGCGGAGATTTTGGGGAGGGGGAAGAAATAGCCATGGACTACCAATTTCGGCCAATCGAGCACTGGCCCGGCAAGTTCACCACTGGCCGCCGATCGTCCCCGTTCCGCGCGAAGCACTCAGACACTCTGGCGCTGCTTGCGAAAGAACTTGGGTTTTTGCGGGCCAGGAACGTCGTCATCCAGGCGGCTGTGGGCGAAAACGAAATCCGCCGCGACGGGATGCTTTACGAGCGGGCCCGGCCGCTACACCCCGGAATCATCCTTAGCTTTGAGAGCAAGCACGGGCCTCTGTCGTACCCCTGCGACACGTACACGGACTGGCAAGCCAACTTGCGGGCAATCGCTCTGTCGCTCGAGGCGCTGCGATCCGTTGACCGCTACGGCGTCACGAAGCGAGCGGAGCAGTATCAGGGGTGGGCAAAGCTTCCGGGGCCAAAGCCGGAGTCGCCGATCAACCAAGCCGAGGCGATTGATGTTCTGGCGTCTGCAGCAAATTGCAGCCCTAGCCACGTACACAAACAAACGCTGGAGGTCGTCTATCGCAACGCCTGTCGACGTACTCACCCAGACGTTGGCGGCAATGCGGAGGAATTCAAACGAGTCCAGGCCGCCAAGGAAACGCTCGATCGGTATTGGTCGACTTCCGCGTAATACCACCATGGCACGGACCCACGGAGGCGACGCCAATGCTCAATTCCAAGCTGCAGCAATTAAAAGACTACTTCGGCGTCACCCACCCCGAAGACTGGCAGTCAATCACGCCGGCCTGGATTCTGTCGATCGACGGTATCGGCCCGAAGACGCTGGATTACCTGCGGCTGCTGCTGGCGAATCGCGGGCTGACGCTCAAAGGCGACCGCACGCCGGAATACTGGAAGCAGCACATCCAGGAGGCCCAGGTCGTCGACACTCTCGGCAACGAGTTTATCGACGGAGCCACGGTCGATCGCGGCGTGATCTGCCCGTTTACGGTGCTGATTGACTCGGCCGAGCAACACCCGTTCGCGTTCCTGGGGATGAAAACCGACGCGGCCGGCGGCAACGAAGCGGGCCCGCGGCCGTTGATCGTCCCGACGGAACGGCAGGCCCTGGGAAGATACCCAGATTCCCTCGGCGACTATTCGCTCGACACCGGCCTGGGACGCTGCCACGTCGAGCGCAAATCGATGGAAGACGCGCATTCGACGTTTCTCGGCTGGGCGCGGAAGGGCGAAGACGTCGGCCGCCGCGATCGGTTCGAGCAGGAGCTGGCCAGGCTGAGCGATATAGAGGCCGGGCTGGTCGTCGTCGAATGCTCATTTGCTGATCTGGTCCGGTTCGCCCCGCAGTACGGCCGGAGGACCGCGCAGCAGAACGCGAAGGCGCTGTTTCGCTCGGTACTCGCCTGGCAGCAGGATTACGCGGTTAGCTGGCTGTTCGCCGAGAGCCGCGACATGGCGGAAAAGGCGACATTCCGCTGGCTCGAGCGGTGGGACCGGAAGAATCGCGAAAAGGTGAAGGCGGAAATTCGGGAGAAGAGGAAGGCGGAGAAGGCGGCGGATGTAACACCGTCGGTTACATCGATCAATTCAAGCGTTTCTGAGGAGCTGGCGGCATTGTGACCGCCACAACCATTTTGAAAGGAAGAACGATGCCCGTAACACTCGACATGCCCGCCGAGCCCCTCACAAGCTCAGCGTCCCCGCCACTCGACACGACCGCGGCCGATGAAGCAGCGGCGATGTTGGATTCGTTCGATTCGATTCCCGAGTTGGAAAACGCGGAGTTGCCGGACGAAAGCGGCGACGATGAACCGGAGGGCAACACCGATCCGACCGACGTCATCGACGAGCCAGCGGCCGACGCGGCAACAGAAGAGAAGCCCAAAAAGAAACGGGGCCGCAAAAAGAAAAGCGAACAGGCAGCGGAGGAATCGGCCGCGATTGCGGAGCCAGCCGCAGCACAACCAGCCGCCGATCCAGCCACGCCATCGCTCGCCACACCACCAGCACCACCACCAGCCCCCACCGACCGCAACATCCTGGACGAAATCGCCCTCGCGGAAGTCCAGTGCGAGCGGGCCGAATCGGTCGTTCTGTCCTGCAAAGAGGAACTCAAAGACGCCAAGAAAATCTACGACGCGGCGGTTTTGCGGCTGCGGCGGCTCGCCCAGGCGGTCAAAAACGACAGCGATCGGCCGCTGTTCAAACAGCCAGCGGCGACACTTCCGGCTGATGTCGCACTGCCGGCCGATCCGTCGCCGGCCGCGGCCACACAGCCAGCCGCAGACCCAAACGCCTGGCGGACCGTCTCAATCACCGAACTCGGCATTTCCGAAAAGCTGGTCGAGAAGCTCGACGAAGCCGGCGCTTCGAACATGGGCCAGCTCGAAAACCTGCGGGCCGAGATCAGCCAGGGCAAGGCGAAGTGGCCCAAGGGCATCGGAGCGGCAAAGATCACCCAGATTGAAGACGCCGTAATCGCGTGGCTGAGCGAGCATCGCGACGCGGCGGTTTTCGGCCAGGGTGAGGGGAATCCTAGCAGCGCGGCCGACATCGCCTGGGAAGACATGACCGCTGAGCAGCAAGCCGACTTCATCAACCAGCGGTGCGTGCAGCTCGACCCAGATGAGAACGTCGAAGAGGAGTTTTGCGTACCGTTGGAACCCCAGCACACCGCTTCCCGGGCGTTCTTCGAAGCTGGATACATCGCCGGCCAGAACGGCGACAAGGCGTCGGAATGCCCGTGGGTGCCAGGGCTCGAAATGGACGACTGGCTCCGCGGCTGGCTGAAAGCGGGCAAGGAAGCCGACGACGCGAAAAACGGTCCGCCAGCGGTCGTGGATGAGATTCCCGACGATCAGACGATCGCCGAAGAAACCGCCGAAGTCGATTCGCTCGACGATCTGTAGCAGTCCCACCTGCAACATCCGGCCGCCGCGGGCCTAATCGCGGAACCCCTGAAGAACCCCACGGACGACCCGCAGGAAGCAACCCAGCATGGGACGCAAGAAGAAAGCCGCGAGCAGCTCCGCAAAGCCCGCGACCTACGATATCGAGCAGGTCCGGGCTTACGCTCGCGGACAGTGGCCGAGCATCCTCGCGGCCGTGGGCGGCATCCCCATCGACACCCTGGACGGCAACCACCATGGCTGCCCGAAGTGCGGCGGAACGGACCGCTTCCGCCTGATCGACGCCGAAGCCGGCGCCGTGCTGTGCAACCAGTGCGGCCGTACGGGGATCGGCGACGGGTTCGCGTCGCTCGCCTGGTACACTGGCCGGAAGTTCGCCGAGATCCTCGTCGACGTGGCCGGCCGCCTGGGAGTCGAGCCCACCGCCAACGGCCAGGCCTATCGTTCGAACGGCAGCGGCCGCAACGCCGATCCGGCCGAGCACCTCGAATTCAGCCAATGGGATGAGGGCAACGAACTCCTGGCCGCCTACTGGCTGTTGTCCAAGCCGCCGATCACCCTCGCGGCCGTGCTCGCAGTCGGCGGCTGCATCGCCCGTTATCGCAAGCAATACACCGTCATCGCTCTGCCAGTGTGGGGTGAAGATTGGGCCGCGGCCGACGCCAAACCGGTCGGCTGGTGCCTCTACAACATCACCGGCGGAACACTTCCGAAGTTTCAAAAGGCCGCCCCAGACGGCACGCGAAAGCCACCCGAGCAGGTCAAGGTCAAGCTGACCCACGGCAGCAAGCCGGGCATCATTGCGAACCGCCAGCGGCTGTCGGCCACATCATCGCCATACGCGATCTGGAAGCTCGAAGGCCCCAGCGACCTACTAGCGTTTCTCTCGCTCGCCGATCTGCCCTGCGACGTCGCTGCCATCACCAACGCCAACGGCGCGAAAGAGCATCCCGCCCCATGGATGGTCGAGCTGTTTCGCGGCCGGCGGGCCCTGATCTGCCACGACGCGGACCGACCCGGCCAGGACGGCGCCACCGGCTGGCGGGACGATCGGACGAACAAACACCGCCCCGGATGGGCACCGGCCGCCGCGACCACCGCGACCACCGCCCACAACGTCCAGCTTCCGTTCCCGGTCACTCCGGACCACGGTCCCGACCTGCGGGACTACCTGAACGCCGGCCACTCCTACGCCGACCTGCAGGCCCTGGCGGACGCGTCGCCGATCACACCCGCAGCATCGACGCCAATCGTCGACACTGCCCCCGAGCTGCTCGAGGCCGACGACGATCCCCACCGCCTGGCCCGCGTGAACCTCGAGCGATACGCCCAGCATCGCGAGGGGGCCACGCTGCGGCTCTGGCGGTCCGAATGGTACACCTGGAAGCAATCTCGCGGCGCCTATCGCAAGATCGAAGAGCGGGAACTGCGGGCAAAAGTTACATCGTCGATCCGCTCAGAATTCGAGCAGTGCTGGCAGCGGAAAATGTCGACCTGGGAGAAGAAATCTAAGGCTGGCGAAACCGAAGAGGCCCCGCCAAACGTCCAAAAGGTCACGAAAACCCTGGTTTCGAACGTGATCGACGCCACGGCCAGCATGGTCGTCGTCTCGTCCGCGGCCGATCAAATGACCTGGATCGACGACAGCGGCCGCCAGCGGCGCAACTACGTCTCGATGGCCAACGGGATCCTCGACATCGAATCGGTTCTGGCCGAAAAAGACCTCGACGAGTGCCTCCTGCCGCACACCCCGAAGTGGTTCTCGTCGATCTGCCTGCCGTACAAATTCGACGCGGAAGCGACATGCCCGAAGTGGGAAGCGTTCCTCGAGAAGAACCTGGAGCTCGACCCGGAGCGAATCAAAATCCTGCAGGAGTGGGCAGGTTACTTGCTACTGCCCGACACCGGCGAGCAAAAGTTCCTCGTCCTCGAAGGCGAAGGGGCAAACGGCAAGTCGGTCTACTGTGCCGCGATCAACGCCATGCTCGGCGCCGACAACTGCAGCCACATTCCCCTGGAACTCTTCGCCGACCGGTTCGCCAAGTCCCAGACGCTCGGCAAACTGGTCAACATTTCGGCCGACGTCGGCGAGCTCGACAAGGTGGCCGAGGGCTATCTCAAGTCGTTCACCAGCGGCGACGTGATGTACTTCGACCGCAAGGGGATCCCGGGCGTCGACTGCACGCCCACGGCCCGTCTGATGCTCGCCTGCAACAACCGACCGCGGTTCAGCGACCGATCGTCCGGAATCTGGCGCCGGATGCTGCTCATCCCATGGCGGATCACGATCGGTTCGAAGGACCGCATTCGCAACATGGACAAGCCCTGGTGGTGGGAGCAATCAGGCGAACTCCCGGGCATTTTCAACTGGGCCCTGATCGGCCTTGAGAGACTCAGAAAACAACAATCGTTCACTGATTCGCACCTCTCACGAGAAGCATTGGAGGATTACAAAATCGAATCCAATCCCGCACGAGCATTTCTATTAGAGAACCTAGACACAACCGAAGGCGGAGGCGTCAAGGCGACTTTGATCTATAAGCTCTACTCAAAATGGGCGGCTGAGAATGGATACCGTCCGCTGGGCGAACGGATCTTTGGCAAGGAGGTGAAGCGAGCGTTTCCAAGTTCAGACCGTAAGAAAGGTGGGAGTCGTGCAGATCGCTACTGGTATTACGCAAATTTGAGATTTTCGTCGGATGAAATTTGCGGCGAGAGAACATCAGACCAACCGCTGTTTTGACGCTCCGTGTCCCATGTGTGTCCCATGGTGTCCCATGCGGTGTCCCATGCTAAGTCCTTTGATGTCAAGGAGTGTCCCATGTGTCCCATGAATTCTATATACAGCCTCACAAGAGTATCTAATAGATACACAAATGAAGCGTTAAGCCCCTCGCGTGCGCGCACGCACGCGCGTACACGCGCACGCGCACATGGGCCGGAGTGGGAATTCATGGGACACATGGGACTACATGGGACACCATGCCGCAACTGAATGACAGCAAACGACTTATATAAAACCGCTGCATGGGACACTGCCTAAATCGGGTGGGCGAACTTCAAAAATGAGCATCCTAAAAAAAATTCGCGATCGCGAGCGGAAGCTGCCTGCAGCCGAAAATCGAGTTTCGGAAAACGCGATTTCGTCGACATCCGAATCCGGACCGCTGGCCGACGATCGGCAGTTTGCAGATTTGCCGCCCGCGCGCCGCTGCCTCGCCGCAACCTGCCCGGGCCCAGCCGCGATCTGGATCTCGATTTACGACCGCGACGAGCCAGCGCCGACGTTTCGCTGCTGGGGCTGCGATCCGCCGCCGTCGGCCGCGATGGTCCACCGCCGCTGGCTGCTCGTCATGGATCCGGACGAAGGCTGGACCTGGGAAAACTTCCCGCGATACGACCCGCGACAGGGCCCGCAGCACGACCATCCGAACCACACAACCCTGGCGGGATCCGGCGACGTGGGGGACGCGGGAGCGGCCGGCAGCGGCGACGCCTGGCACGATCGCGAGCCCACAACGATCACCGCGGCCGACGGCTCGCGAGTCACGATCTTCGAACCGATCGGTTGGAACGACCTCCTGCGGCTGACAGTGCGGCACGGTGCCGACGAGGCCTGGCGGATGCTGCAGGAGCGGACTGATTTGAAACTGCCGCCGCTGCCGCCGCTTCGACCGCCGATCTGCGACGTCGAATTCGATCTCGCGTCGCTGTGATGCGAGCTGGAAACCCCTGCCCTTTTCGCCCCCAGTTCTATGTTCGAATTATCTGATTTTGATGTGGAGGGTTTTGAAATGCCTGACACGAGCGAGCGGATTGCAAACGACCCAGCCACCCTGACGACCGAGCGTTGCCCAGCGTGCGGACGCAGCGGATTCTCGCGAGACCTCCAAGGGCGGCATACGGTGTGTTCGTGGATCGACTGTCTGTACGTCGAGGACTTGCCTCAGGCGGTTGCGGACCAGCCAGCCGAGCCGAGCGGGCCGAGCGGGCGGGAGTCGCCTGCGGCGTGGGCTGTGTTCGACGAGAACGGCAATGAAACGATGGAGGACGTTGAAGGCAACGCCACCGACATGCTGCTATTTCCGCGCGAGGAGTTGGCCAACGCCTGCATGGAGATAGCTGCGGTGAAAAAATGGTCGTACCGCAAGGCCGCTTTATACGAGCACCCCACCCCAACCGACGCGGCCGAACTGGAGCGGCTGAGGGAGGATGCCATCGACCGCGACAAGGCTTGGCAAGAGAAGCTTTCAGAGATTGTCGGCAACGCTCGAAAGCAAGTCGTCGCCCTCACCGCCCGAGCCGAATCCGCCGAGCAATGGCACGACACAGGGCACTGCCCGATCCACAATCGTCCGTGGGCGAAACTGCCGTCGTTTCACGCATCGCATTGCCCGGAGTGCTTGGTGGTTGAGCGGGACGCCGCCAATGCCGAACGCACCCAGCTCGCCGATCGCGTCAAGGTGCTAGAGGGGGCGTTGCAGCCGTTCGCGAACTTCTCATGCTCGCCGCCGGGTGAATGCCAGTGTCACAACTGCATCGCGAGGGACGCACTCGCCGCGAAAGGAGCCGAAAATGGCCAAGCATGAATGGCTGCAAAGAGCCGACCAGCATTTCACTGTTCGCCTCGGCGAGCATTGCAATGGCGATTCCAACCAGTGCAACGCTTGCGGCACAAAGACGATTCTGGTGTCGGCACCGGCCTACGAATGGGACATCGACTCCGAGGAAGAGTGCTACGAAGAACTGGGCTACGAAGTGCAGGTCGACGCGAAAGTCACTGGCCACTACTGCCCTGAGTGTCGAGTCCTGACGAGCCTGTCGTTCAACCAGCGGGTGCCCAATGCCTAACCTCACCCCCGCCGAGCTGGCCGAAGGTCTGGCGAAAGGCGAAGCCGCAAGGCGACCAACCCGAGCCGCGCAAATGCTGGACTACGCAACGTGGTTCCACGAGCACGGCGAAACCGCCCTCCGCGAACTCGCCGCCCTGCGAAACTTCCGCGAGCAAGTTCAAGACGCGGCACTCGGCTACGACCACGCCAAAGCCCCGCCCAACGAGCGCGGCCTGGAGCTGTTTCACGCTGTCGAGAAAGCCCTGTCCGGCGCCCACGCCGCGGCGGGTCCGCCGGATCGCGAGGTGCTGGGAGAGCAGGTGGCGGAACTTCTGGCCGACCGCGAAACCCTCCGCCATCGCCTCGCCTCCGTCTGCGGCGCACTGGCTGACGCAGGCGACGTGGTGTTTAGCCCCGAGAATCCTGGCGACGGGGTGCGGACGTTGGTGGGGCAGCGGAATGCTTTGCGTGAGCAAGCCGAAGCGGATGGAATCGCTGCCATCTTGGCAAAAGACGCTTTCGAGTCGCAACTGGCCGCCGAGCGGGAGAAGCGGGCGGCGCTGGTGGCTCTGGCCAAATCCTACATCCCGACGCCGGAGAACAATTTCGGCCAGGACTACGAGCTTGGCAAGTTCGCCGAAAAGGTGCTCGCCGCCCTCGACCAGGAGCCCGCCGATGGAATGGCTTAGAGCTGATTACAGATTCGATGCACGGCGAGCGGTGCTCTGCATCCCAGCCCGCACCGTCACAAACCCTTTCGACCTGTCGATTGTCGCGCAGGCGGAATCGAGCCCAGACGCTGCAGAGGACTACATTCGCCAGTTCATCACGAACACATACCCGACCTTAGCCGAAGCGTGCATCGACTGGATGAGCTTCGACTATTCGCGCGGCCAGTGGGAGATCGGGATTTCGCATCCGAGTCTTGCGCGGTGCCCTCCTGGCGGCAAGGCACCGCGGATCATTGGCGATGTGTTTGAGTTTCTTTCTGCGGACGATTGACGACGACCCTGAGACACTCGTGAGGGGGCATTAGGCGATGGCAATGGAGCCAATTGGGCGATGCACAAAATGTGGCAGGCTGTTCGTGGCGATTTCTCCCACCTGCGGCATGCGAGACCGCTTTCACGTTTCTGTGAAGTTGGAACGCGGAAAGCATCAAATGGGCAGAAAGAAGATTCGATGGGTCCAGTGTAACGGACTGCTGGAGTTGTTTGAGAAGACGGCGGAACTAACCGGCAAGGAGCCGACGGATGCAAAAGCAGAGGAAGCGTAAACGCGGGAACCGATACCCGCCGGGGACTGTCATACATTTTGGGGACGGCCGCACTGTTGTTCTTCTCAGCGAAGCACGACTGCTAATCAAGTCCGCCAATCGAATTCAGCGAGGGAAATCGAAGTGACTAGAACCTACACTTGCTGGGCAGTTGCCTGTTCAGACAATGCAAATGCCGGCCTGATAGCAGCCCACGCAGACGATGGCAGCGGCGACAAATCACCGCAGCTATTTCGCAGCCGACGAAGTGCGTTGCGGTGGATCAAGCGAAAGGGAAGCGAATCGCTGGCCCCGTTCGGCGTCCATGCTGAGCCGGTTCGCGTGAAGGTCACGGTAAATGTCTTGCAATTAGCGCAGGGCTAGCATAGGATATTTGCCAAGCGGTCTGGACCTGTCTTTGGCTTGTCCCCCGTGGGCGGGTTATGCCGCCCGATTTTGTCGCACCCCTGCGGCAGATCGGGCTGGCGTCTGCCCGACTCCCGCAGAGAACATAGCGGGAGTCTTCTAGTGGCCGCGTATCTCAAGTTTCTGCCCTGGCTGATCGCATTTGGTAAGAACCTGCCCGCGATCCTTGACGCGCTCGAAGTGCTCGTCAATCTGCTCAGCCCCCCACCTGCCGAGCCCGGCGAATCCGGCACGCTCGCAATGACCGAGGCCACGATCGATGGCCAGTCGGTTACTGCCGAGGTGCTCGAAGCCGAAAGCCAGGTTCTCGCCTTGACGGTCCCCGAGGGGTCGCAAGCCCTGGGCGATGGCACCCGACTGCGGCGAATCTTCAAGTTCCTGCAGGACTCTGGCCTGCTCGACGCGCTGCTGTCGCGGATTCCCGCGCCGACCGGGGGCTAGGCCGTGGTGTATTTCTGCGGAAATCCCGAGCAGTTCGGCGACGGAACCCAGCAGGTCAAGCTGCCATCGCGAGACATCACGTTTCGCGTGGATGGCGACCTGCCTGGAATATCCCGCGCCGACTTCGAGGCCGCTTGCATGGAGGCCTGGCAGCGCTGGCAGCGCGTGGTGGGGATCCGGGTCGACAAGCACGCGAATCCCAAGACCGATCCGACCCAGTTCGTCATCACGACCAAGCTGGACGGATCCAGCGGCGTGCTGGCGGACCAAGAGCTGCCGTACGGACGCGGCGCCATGCTGCGGATGCGCGTCGACGCCAGCGAGCGCTGGACGATCAGCGACAACCCGGGCCAGGGGATGCTGAACTTGCTGGCCGTGCTGTGCCACGAGGACGGCCATTGCCTGGGGATGCAGCACATTCCGGTGGACCGAACGCCGGACCTGATGAACCCGATGTATCGGCGCGAGCTGTACCTGCCGCAGCCGGACGACATTTCGTACGGGGTGAAACTCTACGGCCCGCCCGTGGTCGAAACGCCGCCCGCCGCGCCCGGCGAGTATCCGGCGGAGATCCCCGCCGAAATCAGCTTCACGATCGGACCGGCCAAGTATGCCGCCCGAGGCAACGCTAAACGCATCGCATGAACAGACTCGCCGCCGAAATCGTGTTTGCCCTCGTCGTGTACACCTTCGGGTTTCACGTTGGGCACTACTGCGGATTCGTGCAACGAGATAGGCACCTAAACGAAAAAACCCCCGCGCTGCTTCAACAGCCGGAGGCACGGTCAACCCTTCTGGAGAAAGGATCGACGATGGTCAGGGTAAAGCAATCTTCTCATGGAGTCGAGTCTGGAAAAACGTATGGATCACGAACTGTCCTAGGAATGCCTTTTAGCGTTGGCAAGAAACGGTGGCTCGCCGTAGTCCAGTGCGAATGCGGAAAGATCGAAACGGCTTGGTGCGTGAATCTAGCGACAGGCAAGAGCGATAGGTGCAAGTCATGTCAGGTTGCAGAGAGAAACACAACCCACGGAGAAGCGCCTCGCGGAACGAAGGCGCGGCTGTACACGATTTGGTGCAACATGATGTCAAGGTGCAACCGAAGGAGTTCACCAGCCTACAGATGGTACGGGGCGAAGGGCGTGCGCGTGTGCGCCGAATGGTCGACGTATCAGGGCTTTAGGTCCTGGGCAGTCTCCAACGGATACAAAGAGAACCTGACGATTGATCGAATCGACAGCAATGGAAATTATGAACCGATGAACTGCGAGTGGGTAACAGGCCTTGAAAACACGCGCCGCCGCAATTCCTCAGTGAAGGTTGGGGTATGACACGCATGTCCGCTATCGCCGCCGCACTGTTCTTGCTCGCCGCCCATCCCGAGGCGGACGCGGCTATTGCTGACCGCGCGAAGTTCCCGCCCGAGCAGCAAGCCGACATCGTGTATCTGTCGACGGCCACCTGCCCGCCGGAAAGCCGCCAGAAGCTCGAAAACGTCCTGCGGTTCGTCGTGCCGAGCCTTTCGAGCAAGCCCTACCTGGGCGACCAACTGCCGCAGCCGATCGAAGGAACGACACTCCTGCGACTCGACCTCCGCGGGCTCGGCTGGCAGTCGACCTGGGGCCAGATCATCGCCCGCGAGTACGTCCCCGCCTACCGGCCGGACCTCGCCCATGCGAAGGCCATTCCGCTGGTGGTCGATGGGCTTTGGTTCGCCGCGGCCATGTTCGACCCGATCGAGACGGGCGACGCCCAGTATCGGCTTTTGTACGGCACGCCCCCGGCAACGGCGAACGATTTCCTGAAAGCCTGGGGCATTCAAAACGATCCGCTGTACGTGTTCGGCGTGATCGAGGGCACTAGCGGCGTGGCTGTGCAGCGCGTGCGTCTGGTCGAGAACCGCCCCGGCGCGAAACGCAATTACGGCTGGCTGACGCGGGATTCGGCGGTGGTCTCTGGTCCAAGTGATCCCCTCGAAAACCTGCCGAACCGCGCAAAGTTTGACGCCCAGGAGCTTATCACCGGCATTCCCAAGTGGTACGCCGGGCAATCCGGGATGCTTCAGGCCTACTTCTTGGCCGACGGCAACGGCAAACGCCAGGAGAAGGCCCCCACCGACATCGTGGTCGATCACGCGGCAACCCGCGGCGTAGAGATCCGCAACACTGTCTCGTGCATCGCTTGCCACGCCCAAGGCATCAACCCGGTGGCCAGCGACGCCTTTCGCGAGTACATCGCCGCCGGGGCGCGCGTCGCGTTCAAGGACAAAGCCGAGCAGGAAGCGACCGACCGCTACCTGGGGTCCGACGTGGCCAAGGAAGTCCTGGCGAACCAGAAGGCATACGCGGACGGCGTGCGGCTTTGCAACGGTTTGACGCCCGAGGAAACGACGCAGGCGTTCGTCGACATCGTGCGGCTGTACGACGCGCCGGTAACGCTGGAGCAAGCGGCCCGCGAGCTGTTCGTCGAGCCCAAGGAATTGCAACTCGCCCTAGCGGACTATTCGCGGCAATACACGCTCAGCGGTCGACTGGCAATTCTGGCCCAAGGGAAGCCGATCAGCCGCGACCAATTCAAAGCCAATTTCTCGCTCGCAATGCAGGTGGTGTACCGATGGCAGCAAAAGTAATCGCAGCCCTGGCCGTGCTCTTGATCGCATCCACCGCGCAGGCCGACTGCCGCCAATTCTTCGTCGCCAAGCATCACCGCGTCGCCGTGGTCCAACAGATCGTCGCCCCCTACTACCCACCCGTTTACTACAGCGCGGGCCAGGATGTGCAGGCCGAGGCACTCGCCGCGAAAGTCGCTGCACTGGTCGAAAAGAAACTGGCCCTCCGCCAGGAGCAAAACACCCCGCCAGCCCCGCAGTCGATCCTCGCGCAGAAGTGTGCGAAGTGCCACAGCGGCGCGACACCCAAGGGCGGGATCACGCTCGACGGCTCGACCGAACTGCTCTGTCGCCAGATCACCGCCAGCATCCGCGCGGTGTCTACCGATCACATGCCCAAAGGTGGACCAGCACTGACGCCCGAGCAGAAAGGCGCGGTGCTTGAAGAACTCTTGTCCCTCGAACGAAAGGAAGGTGGTCCGTGATCCGTTTCATTCTGTTTTTGCTTGTCGTCGTTGCCCTGGTTCTGGCCAGCGCCCCGAAAGCCCAGGCCTGGCAGCGGCAGCGAATCGTCCAGCGGCAGGTTGTCGTTCAGCGGCAGCAAGTCGTTCGCCAGAAGATCGTTCAGCAGGTAGTCGCCCAGCCCGTGGTTGTGCAGCAAGTCGTTGCCCAGCCCGTGGTTCAGCAGGTCGTCTACCCGCAAGCCGTGTTTGCCGCGCCGATCGTGCAGCAAGTTCATGGCGGCTGTGCGGCGTTTTTCGCGAAGTGACCCTACCTGCACCCCAGCCCGTCGCGCAGGTTGCCCACCTGCCGGCGGCTGGGGGCTTTTGCGTCAACGGCTCGTGTAACCAGTCTCGTGTGGCATATACCCAGTCTGCGATGGCCCCGCGGCGTGTGGTTGTCCAGCGGCCAGCGGCTCAGCGGCGGGGGCTGTTTGGCGGGCGGTTATTCGGGCGGACGACCACCAAGAGGCCGAAACCGCCGATTGGGCAACGATAGACCAAGGAACCACCTGAGAGGCAACGTAATGAACCCGGAGACGATACCAGCAATCCCGCTCCCACCGCCCGACTACTGGACAACCTACGGGTTCCTTGGTGTCTGCGCGGGGATCGGCGTCGTCTGCGTGGTCATTTGGTTCGTGACCGTCAAGCTGCCGCACATGCGGGCCAAACAGCGGATCGAGCTTTCGCGCGAGGAAAAGAACCTTGCCTTGAGCGACACCCTGCGCGACGCCCTGCCCATCATGGCCAGCACGCAGCAACGGCTAGTCGAAGTCGCCGAGCGGATGGAAGACAGGCAGGGACCGCACGCGGAAGAGTGCAAGCGGACGCTGGCCAAGGTGGAGGTTTTGACGGAGCGCGTCGATAGCATCGCGGGCCATTTGAGGATCGGCGGAGCATGATTGCCGTTGCCATACTTTCGATAATCCCCCTCAGCCCAATCCACGACGCCCGCTGCTCCGTTGGCGAGCGTAACGCGTTCCACGACTGCGACGGCAACCCGGTTTTCACCCAGGTCATTTTCTGGAGTGAGCACGTCGATGACTGGCGGATGGTCGCGAAGTGCGGCGAGCCCGAGTACGACCACGCCCGGCGCGAGTGGTCGCATATCTGGGTTGAGGACGGGCGGATTATGCGGGTTCGGTATCCGGTGTTGAAGCGGTCGACCACGTTTCACGATCCCGAGGTGGAAGATCGCGAGCGGCTGCCGAAGGATGAGAGGAGGGGGCTGCGATGAACACCAACTCCGAATTCTGGCCCTACGAAGTCGCGCCGTTTCCCGTCAGCGAGGACGCCGAAGCCCTCCGCGTCGCCGAGGAGAGCGGCCAAGTCACCGTGCCCGAAATCGTTCGCGACGTGCAAGCCGCTGGGCACTGTGCCGAGTGCGGCGAATCGCTGGCCAAGTTCAAGACAATCACGATGCACGAGGGCAAGCCGTATTGCCCGTGCTGTTTTAATCCGGGAGCTGGAAGTTGAACGCCCTAATCCTGACCGTCGCCCTGCTGGGGGTGACGTGCGAAACGACCCGCAACGGCAAGTGGTCGAGCGATTGCGTGTGGGAGCCAAGCGTCCCGACCGCCGCCGATGTGGCTATCGTCAAGCACGCAATCACCGTTGATGAGGGGACGGCCAAGGCGGTCAAAGTCGAGGCCGCCGGATCGCTCCATATCCACGGCGACCTATCTCTGCACGATGGCTCGCTGACCGTTTTCGGCTCGCTGACTGGCGACGCTGGGGCTATTGCGTTTCACGTTACCGACGATCGTCTATTCACCGGCGGAGTAAAGCCAGGGCCGGTGCCAGGGGAGCCCGACTATCATCCAGACGACTACGGACTGTGGGCGATGCCTGGGTCGGCCGTCAATCTCGACGGCGGCGAGTTCACCTCCTGGGCGAGCTGCACGCCGCTGACCCAGCAGGTCGAAAACCAGTACGGGCTATTTGTGTCCGCGGCGTTCGCGAACCAGGGCTGCACGCTTGACCGCGGGCCTGTTGGCTGGGCAGTCGGCGACACACTTCTCCTAGCGAACGAACAAGGCCGGCACACCACCGCCACGCTGGCCAGCATCGACGGCGCTTCGATCACCTACACCGGAGCGGACGCGTTCTCCGGGGCCGTAATGACCTACGGCGACAAAACGATCAGCCCCAAGGTGGCTAACCTCTCGCGTCGGCTGCGGATCGTGTCGCCCGGAGTCGTTGAAGGGGATACAAGCCATCGGGCTCACTGTGCGTTCCTGCATGGCTCGACGGTTCATATTCGTGGAGTGGAACTGCGGAACATGGGTCCGCGGGCCAAACTCGGCCGCTATCCCATCCACTGGCACATGGGCGGGGCTACTGAGGGGACGCTTGATTCCTGCTCGATCTGGCAGGATGTGACCGAGCCCGGCAATCGGTTCGTGGCCGTGCATCACGTCCAAGGAGTGACCGTCAAGGATAACGTCGCGTTCCGATCGCGCGGTCACGGCTACTTCCTGGAAGACCGCCACGAGGTTGGCAATCGTCTGCTGCGGAATCTGAGCGTGGCAGTGGAGAATGGCGAGGAACTGAACAACGTCGATGCAGCGGCGTCGAAGCTGAGTCACCACTATTGGGTACGCATCGCCAACGAAGTCACGGACAATGTAGCCATCGGCGGCGATGCCCTGGGGTTGATCGTGCTCAAGGCGTGCCCCGGCTGTGCAGCCCCGCACCTGCCCGAGGGCGGGCGTCCGGTTGTCACTGGCCAGCACTGCTATGGCGTCGGCAAGTACGGCTTGTGGTCGATGGTGGCCGACGTGGATTTCGTCGATTGCGTGGCGGCTTACTGCCAACTAGCTGGGGCGGCTGGCGATCCGGCTTGGGATCATAGCTCGGCGGGCGTGCGGGTGGTCGATTCGCTCCTGGCGATGAATGGCAACACGTCGAATGATCCGTACATCTCTCAGGTGTACCTCAACAAGGGAAGTTCCAGGGGTTTCCTGGTCGAGAATTCTGCCTTGCTGGGAAAGAAGGGTGTTCACGCACACTATGACGTAAAAGCATCGCTGGCTAACTGCTCGATCAACGTCGGAACGCTCTACACCCCGACGTACTGGGAAAGCGACCTCGCCATCACGGAGTCGCAGATCGTCGCTCCCATCCCGTTCGATCGGGCCTATCCGAAGCGAAAGGACCAGATCGGGCGACTGACGATTGAAGGCTCGACGTACACGCTTGGACCACTGACCGGCGACGAACCGCTGGCGTTCATCGGGCTAGCGTTCAAGGCGACTGAGCCGGGCGAAGAATTCGGCGTCGGGCAGGGCAAGGCTTGGAAGGTGAAATAGTGGCCGAACTCCTCGTCAAAGCCGTTAACGCGACTCACGCGAATCCCCAGAAGAACGCGGTGGGATGCTACAAGCGTGGCGACATCGTGCTTGCGATGGAGGACGGCCATCGTTGGGGCACGAAGGAGCTGCTCGCACCGGCAAAGGGCGGCGTATTCGTCATCATTAAGATTCCGGGCGTGACTGTTGATCAGCTTCAGCGATTCGTTCGAGAGCGGTGGGACTGGATGATTGACGCTGAAGATGAGGATGAGGCCCTGGGGTTTGTCCGTCGCCGACGATTCCGAATCGACGCAGACCTGCTCCCGGCGGGCGTTCGCAGCACGCTCAACACGACCGGCCAATATACGACCACTTGGGCACAGATTCGGCAATTCCTCCGCAACAAGCGGAACAATGAAACAGCGGAAGGACGAGAGCTTCCAACGACGGAGACGCTAGATGCCAACCGTAGTTGAGGTAACAGTAGGTCCAGGCGGTGCATATCACTATTCGTCGCTGACGGCAGCAGAGGCCGGCGAAGACGATAATGGCGACCTAGTGTCGCGAGACGTGCAGCTCGACATTGCGTGCTTCGCTTTCGACGATGCCTCCGCCAATTGCAACTTCAGCGGCTGGACGACTGACGCGACGAGATACGTTCGTGTGTACTGCCCACCGGGCGAGGGTCACTCAGGCGTCTGGAATACGAGCAAGTATCGCAAGCGGAGCACGACGGGCTTCGGTGCCGTGATTACGATCTCCGAAGAATTTGTGCGAATCGATGGCATCCAGTGCTATCAGCCGAGTGGGTCTTACACGGCATTGGTTCGCGTCGACATCAGCACAAACACATCGGACATCCGCATCGACCGATGCCTGCTAAATGCTCGTGGAGCAACACTCAGCCTCGCCGCGTTGCACATGAGTACCGGCAATCTGCGTGTTCTCAATTCCGCGGTGTATGGATCATCTAGCGATGGTATCGAGATCGTAAGCTCAGTTGCTGGTTCAGTGGTCGCGTTGGACAACGTGACTTCCGTGGGCAATGGCACCTATGGAGTCGCAAACGGCAGCGGGAATGCTGCGTGTACTCTGCGGAATTGCTACAGCGGCGGAAACAGTACGGAGGCGTATCTCACGTCATCCACGATGACCTTTACCACCTGTATGCATTCGTCGGCCACTTCATTCACCGGCTCGACCGGCAGCATCGCCTACGACACGAGCAACTTCACGAATGTCACCAGTGGTTCCGAAGACTTGTCACTCCCCAGCGGTTCCGACCTGATCGACGCGGGAACGGACCTGTCGGGGACATTCACTGATTCAATCGGCGGAGTCACGCGGCCGTCTGGTGCAGCGTTCGATGTGGGGGCGTTTGAGTTTGATGCTGGCGGGGGAGGAACGGCGAACCCTTGGTATTACTACGCACAGGCGTGAGGTGACTATATGCCCGACATTTGGATGGACGTAGACACCGCACTCGCAGAAGTGCCCGTCAACCTGATGCCGCTGATCGATGACACGACATTCAAAGACATTGAAGGCGCAGTGGCCTACAATGCGGCAGGCATGGCCCTGCGATGGCACTTCGTCACAACGGGCGGGTCATACACGGTCACGAGCGTAACGCCGACCACTGGGGGCGATTACGACTGGACTGACCAAGGCGATTCCGGGGTCTACACGATCGAAATCCCTGCCAGCGGCGGGGCGTCGATCAACAACGATACCGAAGGCTTCGGCTGGTTCAGCGGAGTTGCAACGGGCGTGCTTCCGTGGCGCGGGCCGGTGATTGGGTTCCGCGCGGCGATCGTCAATGACGCCCTCATTGATGGCGGCGAATTCCTGCGGGTTGATACCCGACAGTTCAATGGCCAGAACGTGACAGCCGATTCGGGGCGGCCGGAAGTGAACACGACCCACTGGGGCGGCACCGCAGTCGCATCGGCCCTAGTCCGCGGCAACCTCATCCAGGTCGAAGGCACTGACGCCACGGATTACCTGGAGGGTCTCGATAACGCGGTGTTGTCGGCAGTCTCAACCCTCCAGAGCACCGCCGACGACATCGAAACCGACACGCAGGACCTGCAATCGCGTCTCGGCTCGCCCGCCGGTTCAATCTCGACCTACCTCGAAACGCTCATCGCAGAAATCGGCACGGCCGGCGACGGGCTGACGGCGATTCCCGACGTGGAAACGCTGTTGACCCGCCTTGGCGCACCAGCCGACTTCGGCGGAGGGCAATCGATCGCGGAAAACCTACAGGACATGGCGGGGGCAACGTTCAGCTCTTCGACTGACAGCCTGGAGGCGATTCGGAATCGCGGTGACGCGGCTTGGACCGGGGGTGGGGAAGGAGGCACTGACTGGACCGCAGACGAGCGAACGGCGATCCGGGCAATCCTGGGCATCCCCGGCAGCGGCACCACGCCCGACGATCCGACCACGGGCATTCTCGATACGATTCGCGACTTGGCCGCGACGATCGATAGCGAAGTCGGCAGCATCAAAACCCAAACCGACCAATTCGTGTTCACAGAATCTGGCTTTGTCGACTGCAACGTGTACCGCTGGCGGGCCGGCACACCCGGCAACCTGGACGGCAACGGCTTTGTCCCGGCCAACGTCGCGGCGATCAACGGCAACACCGGACGAGCGGACGAGCTGGCGAGCTGGCTGGATAACGAAGTGCTGGAGGACGTCTACACGGACACTCAGGCCATTCGGAACACGCTCGGCAGCCCGGCCGTCTCGATCGCGGGGGATATTGCGGCGCTCAATGACATCAGCGCAACCGACGTGTGGGCCGCCGCGACTCGCACCCTCACAGCCCTGGACGAGGACACGACCACGCTCGACCTCGACGCGACGATCCGGGCCGCTCTGGGGCTGGCTTCCGCGAACCTCGACACGCAATTGGGCGACCTGCCGACGGCTGCGGAGAACGCCGCGGGGCTGCTCGACCTGGCCAACGGCGTCGAAACCGGGATCACGCTGCGGCAGCTCAATCGGGCCATTGGGGCCGTGCTGGCCGGGCTCGTCAGCGGCGCCGGGACGGACACCGAAGTCTTCAAGGGCATCGGCCAGTCGAGCGGCGGAACGACCCGCGTCACCGTGGCCGCCGACGAAGACGGCAACCGAACCGCTGTCACGCTCAATCTGTAAACCACCTTCTCAACTCAGGATCGCAAAAGGAAAGAACCCATGCCCGAGATCACGGAAGTCATCACCGCAGGCGAGGCCCAGCGCGTCGCGCTAATCGCCAAGATCGAAGAACTCAAGGCGTCGGCCGAGGCCCACGACCTACAAGCCGGAGCCGATCGCCGAGCCCTGGCCGCCTGCCGCAAGGAACTGGCCGACCTCAACAAGTCGCTCGACAGTTCCCGCGCGGTCAAAGCGGTCGAGATCACCCAGGCCGCGGCGGAGAAGGCCAAGCAGGAAGCCCAGGCCAGCAAGGCAGAGGCCGACGCCACACTCGCCAGGCTGAAAGAGCAAGAGGCGGCGCTGGAGGCCAAGAGCAAGCAGTTCGACGAGCTGATCGCCAAGGCCTCAACCGCTGTGGCCGAGAAGCCGGAAGAATAAAAGTTGGGAGGCCCTCAGGCCAAAAGCATCTTAGATGCCAGGTCGTTCCTTCGGGACACTCCCTGAGTTGTATGTTAGCAGACGAGGTGAACCGTGGTCGACTCGGCGAAGCGAACTTTCAGACTGCGGACACTGGGGGCGCGGACGTTTGCGCCTGCGGAGTTTCGCGGGACGGGGACGGCGGAGGTTGTGCCGGCTGTCGATGGCCCCTACTACGTCCAAGCCCTACACGCCCACACCCCAGGCGGCCAATCGCTCGCATCGCATAGCCCAGGCGGACAGGAGTTGCATTCGATATGAGCAAGACCTATTTCGGCCAGTGCTACGAAGACACGCCCAAGGTAATCTATGCCCGCATCACCAACACCGCAGACGCGGCTATCACGCAGGCCACGCTCAGCACGTTGACCTATCGCGTCGATCGGTACACCAGCCGAGAGGATGCAGTGAACTGCCAGGACGGTAGCGAAGTGCTCGGCGCCCAGTCGCTCACCATCGCATCCACGATCTTCGACACGCTGCAGACGGGCAACGGTTGGCCTGCCCAGGACACGCTTGGCTACAACTTCAAGGCCACGATCCCACCAACCGCATTCCCAGACAGCGAGGACGCGGAAGGCAACGGCTATTGGTATCGGGTGGAAGTGTGGTGCGACCCGGCGAGCGGCGACGACTTCCTCGGCGGAGTCTGGGTGTTTCAGTGCTTTGCAACCGCACGAGCCTAAAGGACTTACGACGATGGAGACCGCACCTAAGTCCAATGATTGCGTCGGGTGTTGGCGACGAGGAATAAGGACTTACGACAATCAAAAGGTACTTCCCGGAGGGGTGCCCCGGTCGCGGGTCATCGCCCTGCCCGA
>CAZZDD010000030.1:0-30811 GCA_964652185.1 uncultured Candidatus Peribacteria bacterium
CCGTGACGTTGCAATTGAGCGCCGCCGCCCCCACGAAAGAGGCTTTCATGGAGGGCGTCGTGCCGCCGCTCGTGGCGTCGTGGCAGCGGCACCGGCCATCGTGCGTGATCGTTCAAGGCGACACGAATAGCGCGTATGCGGGCGCGTACGCCGCCGATCAGGAAGGCATTCCCGTTGCCCACGTCGAAGCAGGTCTGCGTAGCGACGACCTCACCATGCCCGAGGAAGTGAACCGCATCTTCATCGATCGTATCGCCGCGCGTCTCTACACGCCCACGGCCGCCCAGGCGGAGCGCGTTGCCAGCGAAGGCATCGACCGATCGCGCATCCTCGTCACGGGAAACACCGTGGCGGACGCCGTGGCTGAACATCTCTCCACGGCCGAATCGACCCCCTTGCCGCCGGCGATCGAACCGCTGACGCACGTGCCCTACGCCGTCATCACGCTCCATCGCCCGGTGCTCGTCGACGACCCCGTTCGCTTTGCGGCGGTCCTTGCCGTCATCCAATCGGTCTTGGAAGAGCACGATCTCCGCGCCGTCTTCCCCGTGCACCCGCGCGCCCGCAAGACGATCGGCGCCTTGCCGGCATTCCCGCGCATCGCCCTCGTCGATCCCATCGGTTACTTCGCCATGTTGCGTCTCATGCAGCACGCGCGGCTCCTCCTGACCGATTCCGGAGGGTTGCAAGAGGAGTCCGTGCTGCTCAAGGTCCCGTGCGTGACGATCCGTGAAAACACGGAACGCCCGGAAACGCTCGAAGCGGGCGGCAACCGTCTCGTGGGGTTCGATCCCGAAGCGTTGCGCCGCGCCGCGCACGACCTGCTCGCCGCTCCTCCGGCATGGAAGCCTCTTTACGAGGTCGATCGCCCGTCCGATGTCATCTTGGCCGATCTCCTCTCCCGCTACGTATGAAGATCCTCATGACGAGCGACACGTTTCTTCCCCGCCTCGGCGGCGGCGAATACCACGTGTGGTACCTCATGCGCGAATTGCGCCGGCAGGGGCACGACGTCCGTTTGTACACCACCGAGCCCGGGAACGACGAAGCGGACGATGATGGTACGATGCGGTTGTCGTATCGGGGCGTACGCTCGCTCCCATCCATCCTTCGATCGCTCTGGAACGCCGCCGACGGCGTCGATCTCATCCACAGCCACTACAGCTACCGCTTGGGATTCCTCGCCGCGATCGTCGCGTGCCTGCGCCGCGTTCCGTTCGTCGTCACCCAGCACGGCCTCGGGTTGCTGCCGCAGGCGAAGGCTCCGCTGTGGCAGCGGATCCCGTTCCGCGTGTGGCGATGGTGGAACATGCGCGTCGCGCGGGTCGTCGTTTCGACGAGCGATGACCTTTCGGTCGATATCCGCGCGCTCGGATTCGGGTCGAAGATCGTGCACATTCCGAACGGATACGACGACGCGCGTTTCATGCCTTTGCCTGCGCCCCCGCCGCACGGCGACGCGCCCGTCATCCTGACGGTCCGCCGTTTGGTGCCGAAAAACGGCATCCAATACCTCATTGCGGCGCTTCCCCGCATCCGTGAGCGCTTCCCGAACGTGCGGTATGTCTGCGTCGGCGACGGCCGTTTGGCGACCGACATCCGCGAGCTGGCGACGGCGCTCGGCGTGATCGATCGCATCACGTTCCTCGGCGAGAGCGGTCACGACACCCTCGTGGATTTGTATCGCGAGGCAGACGTCGTCGTCATTCCGTCGACCGCGGAGTCCACGAGCCTCAGCTGCATCGAAGCGATGGCGCTCGGCAAAACGATCGTCGCGAGCCGCGTCGGGGGATTGATCGAGTTGCTCGGACGGCATGAAGAACGGGGCGCGCTCGTGGCCCTCACCGAGAGCGAACACTGCGATTACGACGCGCCGATGACCATCGCCCCCGAGAAAATCGCCGCGCTCGCGGACGCCGTCATCGACGCGGTCGCGCATCCGGAGCGCAGCGCCGCGAAGGCCGCCGCGGCCGCCGCCTATGCCCCTAGCCACTTCGCATGGCCGCTCATCGCGCGTAGGACGGTCGAGGAGGCATACGGTCCCGCCATGGGTCGCGCGTGACCGGCGGCGCGTTCGGGGATAGAATCGATGCAGTATGACTCTCGCTTCGGCGGACGAAAATAAGCGCATATATACAACGCTTCACGATAAGATCGTGGAGAAGCGTTTCGAGTCCGATTCGCCCATCCGCCGCCACGCCCACCGCACGCAGTATCAGGCGTTCGTCGATCTTATTCCTGCCGGCAGCACCGTCCTCGACAGCGGGTGCGGCGAAGGAACGCTGTCCATCCTCCTCGCGAAGCACGGCTGCATCGTGACGGGCGTCGATCTTTCCGAGCCGAACATCGAGGCCGCGAAAAAATACGCCGCGGAACAAGGCGCGGGCGGATCCACGACTTTCCTCGTCGGCGACGCCGAGCGGCTGCCGGCGGAGGACAAATCTTTCGATTACGTCGTCTCCAGCCACGTGCTTGAGCACGTACCGGACTTCTCGCAGGGCGCGGCCGAACTCGCCCGCGTCGCGCGCGTGCAGGTCATCGCGGCGATCCCGACGTGCCTCAACCCGAGCGCCATGGTGCTGCTCGGCGGAGACAAATATTGGACCGTCTCGCGCCATACGCCGTATGCGCTCTTCTACGGATTTTTACGTGTGCTGGGCGCCCTCGTGAGCGGTGCCGAAGGCGTGAACGAGGGATACGCGGGACGGATGGACCTCATCCACATCTGGCGCTTTCCGCGCAAAGGAAAACAAGCGATCGAGCGCGGGGGTCTCAGGGTGGTGCGGTACCGCGGCAGCTCGTACATTTTCCCGTATCTGCCGTTCCTCGTCCCGCTGAGCAAACTTCTCCTGAAAGGGTGCTGGCTGCCCGGGCTGCGTAATTTCGGCTACGGCACGACGTACGTCTGCGAGCCGGTTCGGTGAGGTCTTACCCCTGCTGCACAATGCAGTCCTCGTCTCGCGAGTGTAGGATCCACTCGGCGCAGGTACGGAGGCCGGGATCATTTTCGATGTCCTTCAGCGATCCCGCGCGGATGTGCAGCCTGTGATCGACGACGTGGTCGCCATCGTGCACGGGGAAGAGTTTGAAACTCGTGAAGGGGATCGGTCGCAGGCAAAACAGGCCGTAGGCATGCTTCCGCGCAAGCGTTATGCGTTCCGGCGATAATCGCGGCGTGTCTTCAATGTGCCGGATTTTTTCCAAATACTCGTCGGCCGAGCCGGATTCCTCCGTGAAGCCCAGGTTGGAATAGCGCCCTCCACCTGCCGTGAACACGGGGATGCCGAAGCACGGGCATTCCAAGCCGATGGTGCCTCGCACGGTCAGGCAGTAATCGGCGACGGCGAAGAAGGAGTAGGTGCTGATGTCGGAATCGGGCGGGACCACCGTGATATGCGGCGGCAGTTCGCCGACATTCGCCAGCACCGCGATCATGTCGCGCATTTCGGAGTTCGCATGCATGAATTTCGTCTGCCACATGTAATCCGGGTGCAGTTTGATCACCCAGTTCACGTTCGGATTCGCGCAGGCGACTTTCACCGTCTCGACCAGCCAATGGTCGTAATCGCGGAAGAGGTTCGTGCCGTAGTAGAACGACGCGTCCCACACCACGTGCGAGAAAATGACGGCGGTTTTCTTCGTCGGGTCCACGTGCAGCAGTTCGCGCACGTCCGCCGGCGAGACGTTTTTCTTATTGAGCGACAGCGTGAAGTTGAACCACGATTGATCCCGGTAGTGGCCTTCGAGCTCCCGCATGAACGCCTCTTCCTCCTCGGGGGCCCACCGCTTCTCGAGGAGCTGCTTCCACGTGACGGGAGAGAGCGAGATCGGGTCGATCATGTTCTCGGTCGTCGTATAGCGTTTGAACGTGATGGCATCGAGGCGCTGGCTGTGCACGTATTGAACGCAGTGGATGTGCTTCTCGAGGGCCGCGGCGAACAATTCACCGTGGGGCGTGTAGCCCGTTTCGGTAAAGATCAGCTGATACGGGGCGATTTCTTGCACCAGCTTCCGTGCCGCACGCACGGCTTCGCGCGACTGAACGAGCGTCTGCAACGCATCGTGCTCGATCGTGGGGTTCGAGAGGTCGACGCTTCCGGCTCGCACGTGCCGCAGCACGACGGAGAGCGCCTTCGCGCCGATATTGATGCCGTCGTACTCCAAGGCCAACAGGTCGTCGTTCGTCGGGCGCGTGGCCAAGAATGCCCGGATCGCGCCCTCGTCCGTGGGGTCAGCGCTTGCCCTGAGATAGTCGTCGAGGAACACGAACTCCGTGATGCCGCATGCATGGAAGTACCGCTGCGCCCACTCGCACGAGCGAAGGGTCACCACGATGGGCCGCGCTCCGGCTGCGGACAGCGCATGCGACAAGATTCCTTCCGTCTGAGCGTGGTAGGGGGAATCGGTGAGATTGACGATGAGGACTTTCGGTCCGTCCGGCGAGGTGTGGAGCGGGGTCTTCAAGAAACCGTATCGCACCCGGAAGAGCAGGTACGCGAAGAGCAGGGGCGCCTGCTTTCGCAATTGCCCCGGATGCAGGACGAGCCGAAAGAGACGTTTGAGGAGCTTCATGTACAAAGAAGGTGCTTACGAGTGCAAAGGATTATCGAGCGACGGGATGGCCGCTTCGAGAAGTGCGCGGAGCGCTTCTTTGCCGATCGGTGCCGAATTGGACGCTGCAACGAGCGTGTTTGTCGGGCGTATGGAAAGGGTCGGCGACGCTTCGCCCGGGATGTTCTGCAGCGCGTGCACCACGTACATGTCATCGAGCTCCTCCGCAACGTGTGATTCGTCCTCGCTCATGAGCACTTCGTCCATCTTCTCGCCGACCCGCACGCCGACGATCTTCTTTTCGATGGGCTTTCCGTTGCCGAACCGTTCGATGATCGCATCGGCCAGGTCTTCGAGGCGCACGAGCGGCATCTTCAGAATAAAGACTTCGCCGCCCTCCATGCGCTCTACCGCATCGAGCGTCAAACGAACGGCTTGCTGGATCGTCATGAAGAAACGGCTCATGTTCGGGTCCGTGATCGTGATCGGGCCGCCCTGTTTCACTTGCGATACGAAAATGGGAATGACCGACCCGCGCGACGCGAGGACGTTGCCGAACCGCACGCTCGAAAAGATCGTCTTTCGATCGCCCTTCGAGTGCATGGCGGAGGTCATCAATTTCTCGCCGAGGAGTTTCGTCGCGCCCATGACGTTGAGAGGGCTCACCGCTTTGTCGGTGCTGATGAGCAGCACTCGCTCCACGCCGCAGCGCAATGCCGCTTCGATCACGTTCTGCGTGCCGATGACGTTGGTCTTCACCGCCTCGAACGAGTTGTATTCGCAGGAAGGCACGTGCTTGTACGCCGCGGTGTGGAAGACGTAGTCGATGCCTTCCATGGCGGTCTCGAGCCGGGGCAGGTCGCGCACGTCGCCGAGCAAAAAGCGCACGTTGTCGTGGCCGCCGAGCTCGCGCTGCATGACGAACTGCTTATGTTCGCCGCGGGAGTAAATGCGGACGACGCGCGCGCCCTGGGAGAGCAGCTGTCGCACGATCTCGGATCCGATGGAGCCGGTTCCGCCCGTTACGAGGATGCTCTTGCCGGCGAAGAAGGAGGAGGCCATGGGAAGGGGTTTTACGCGTGGAGGATCTCCCGCAGGGTAGCACAGACGCGCTGGATCTCTTGTTTCGAGAGATGGTTATGGAACGGGAGCGCCATGGTATGGTCCGAAACCCCTTCCGTCACGGGGAAATCTCCCTCTTTCGTGCCCAATAGCTCCCGATAGAAGGGCTGCAGGTGGATGGGCGGGAAATAGTTATTGCAGCCGATTCCGCGTTCCCGCAATGCCGCCAGCGCACGGTCGCGATCCGCCCGCGTGAAGCGGTCGGCGAGTCGCACGACGTACACGAACCAGCTGATGTCCACGCCCGGTTGCATGACCGGGGCATGCACCAGGTCCGCGAGCGCTTGCAACTCTTCCGTGTACCACGCCGCGACCTGGGCGCGCATCGAGAGGAACGTCGGCAGTCGTTGCAGCTGGCTCGTACCCAACGCGCAGTTGATATCGCTCATGCGGTAGTTGAACCCTAGTCGCTCGTGCTGCAGCCATGCGTTGCCTTCGCCTCTTCCTTGGTTGCGCATCGAGCGGGCAAGCGACGCGATCTCCGGTCGATCGGTGACGATCACGCCGCCTTCGCCGGTCGTCATTTGCTTATTGGGATAAAACGCGAACGTGCCGCAGTCGCCGAACGTTCCGGCATGACGGCCGTCGCGGGACGACCCCAATGCTTCGCAGCTGTCTTCGATGAGGGCGAGATCGTGGCGGTCGGCGATCGCACGCAACGCGTCCCAATCGCACAGGTATCCGAAGACGTCCACGGCCAGGATGGCCTTCGTGCGGGGGGTGATGGCCGCTTCGACGAGAGCGGGGTCGAGGCACAGCGTCTGCGGCTCGATGTCGACAAACCTCGGAACGGCCTTCTCGAACAGGATGCAGTTGGCGGACGCGATGAAGCTGAACGGCGTCGTGATCACTTCGTCGCCCTCGCCGATACCCAGCGCGCGCATGCAGAGATGCAGGGCGCTCGTGCCGCTGTTCACCGCGACTGCGTGCCGGGCGCCTACGAACGCCGCGATGCGCTCTTCAAAGAGCTGCAATTGCGGTCCGAGCGACAGCGTCGGCGTGCGCAGCACGTTCACGACCGCTGCGATGTCGTCTTCCGTAATGTCCGGACGGGACAGGGGAATGGCCGTTGAATGTGGCGATTGTGGCTGAATGGTGCCTATCACCTTACGCAGTGGCGGGATCGTTCGCAATGGAACGGACGAGAGCCGCGGGAACGCCGTATGCGACGCAATCGTCCGGCAGATCCTTCAGGACGACCGAGCCGGCCCCCACGAGGACGTTCTTGCCGATGGAGACCCCTTCCTTCACGGCGCTCCCGATCCCGATGTGCGATCCGGCCCCCACCGTCACGTGACCGGCGAGCCGCGCTCCGGGGGCGATGTGCACGTAGTCTCCGAGTACGCAGTCGTGATCGATCGATGCGCCGGTGTTGATGATGCACCCTTCGCCGACGACCGCGTCCGGCCCCACGATCGCTCCGGGTAAGAGCACGCTGCCTGCGCCGATGACCGCGCCGCGCGCGACCTGCGCCGATGGGTGCGTCACGACGCCCATGGTGAACCCGGCGGCCCGAAGCGCTTCCTGCCCGGTTTTTCGCGCGCTCGCATGTCCGATGCTCACGATGCCGACGGCAATTCCTTTCGCATGAAGCGCCGCCGCGTCGTGCACGGTTCCCAGAACGGGAAGATCGAACGCGGTGCCCGACGCGCGGTCATCGAGAAATCCCGCGAGCATATAGAGCCCTTCTTTCTCGGCCGCGTCGGCGACGACTTTTCCGTGGCCGCCCGCGCCGTACAGCAAGAGGGAGGGGAGTGCGTTCTTCATGGAATGATCGTACCACAGCCGCCTTTAGTGCCCGCGGTGCAGCGGCGTTTCGGCCAATATCCGCACAATACGCTCCGCCGCATGCCCATCGCCGTACGCGTTGACGCACGATTCGACCGTGTTCCGGAAGGCCGTATCGTGGAGCGCTTTGTCCATGGCCGCCTTGATGGCCGATTGCTCGTACCCCGCATCGAGCACGTTGCCGGAGCGCAGCCGCCCCCGCTGGCGATCGCCGATGTTCACGACCGGTACGCGGAAGGACGCGGCTTCGATGATGCCGCTCGATGAATTGCCGATGAGCAGATCGGCCGCCGCCAACCACGAGAGGAAATCGTCGTGCGACACGGAGAGTGCGAAGGTGCGGCGCGCATCCTTCTGCGCGAAGGCTTCGAGGAGCGCGTTCATCTTCATGCCTCCCGCGTCGGCGTTCGCCCCCACGATGACGACGTTCCCGTCGAACGCTTCGAGCGCATCGAGCGTCGGACGCAGCTGCTCTTCGGGGCCGCGCGCATCGAGCGTGTCTGGATGTTGCAGCAGCACGGCGAGAGGAAGAGCGTTGTCCAACCCCGCGTTTTTGCAGAGCTCACTCTTCGATTGTGGCTTCAGCGTGCGAATGGCATCGAGGCCCGGTGCGCCGACCGTGAAGACGTTGTGCGACGATCCGCGCATGCGCGTCACCGCTTCGGAATGCCGGTCGGCGCTCGTCATGTGGATGGAAGCCATCTGCGTGATGGCATGGCGCATCGCATCGTCGACGGTTCCCGATGCTTCCCCTCCGTGCAGATGGGCGACGGGAATGCCGAGTTCGATCGCGGCGATGGTGCCCGCCAGCATTTCGCCCCGGTCGCCGAGCACGAGCAGCACGTCGGGTCGGTTCGCTTCCAGCACGCGTGCCGTTTCGATGATCGTCCGGGCGACGTATTCGGCCATCGCACGCGGTGTGTCGTCGGTCGTGAGGGTATCGAGCTCGGCGCGGACGGTGAATCCGTCCTGCGTGATGGCATCGACCGTATGGCCGAACTCTTTCCGCAGGTGCATTCCGGTCACGATGAGCTCCAACCGCAGGGTTTTCGATGCGCGGATTTCGTCAAAAACCGGCTTATAGATGCCGTAATCAGCGCGTGTTCCCGTAAGGGCGACGATGGTTCGTTGCGGGGTCATGCGAGGTCATCCTGCGTCAGGATCGTGTCTGCGTCCATATCTCGCGCCGCGTGTGTGCCGACGATCGCATCGAGCATCTTCGGCGGCAGGCCGTGTTCGAGCGGTCGCCGAATGACGATCATCTCGCGCGTGATGACGTCGCCTTTCCGCAATGGTACCGCGAGCTGGCACGAGCGGCGGCCCATCCTGAGCACGTCCATCTCGCAGGGTTGGCACTTCTTTTCGCTGCTGCCGAGCGACGCGTCGATGATGCTCCTGTCGACCATGGCTCGCAGCGCGGGATGCGAGAACACGCGGTCGATTTTTTCTTCGTCCGGCAACGCACGCACGCCGTCTTTCTTCAGTTCTTCTTCGACCAATCGAATGCCTCGCATCATCATCGCCAATTCCTCCGGTTCGAGCGACGCGGCGTGATCGGGGCCGGAGGCTGTTTTGTCGTAGGTGTAGTGTTTTTCGATGAGCGTCGCCCCCAGCGCCGCCGCCGCGAGAGACGCTTCGATGCCTTTCGTATGATCCGAATAGCCGACCATGACGCCGAATTCCTTTTGCATGGTGTCCATCGCGCGAAGGTTGATCTGGTCGTCCGGCGCGGGGTACGAACTGATGCAGTGCAGCAATGCGTAGGGCGTGCTGCGTTCCTCGAAGGGTGCGACCGCATCGCGGATTTCCTCGAGGTTGCACATGCCGGTCGAGATGATCGTAAAGACGCCGAGGTCGGCCACGTGGCGCAAGAAGGGCAGGTTCGTGACTTCGCCCGAGGGGATCTTGATGGCTTTTACGCCGATGCCTGCGAGGAATCGCGCGGAATCAACATCGAAAGGCGTCGTGATGAAGTCGATCCCCGCGGCTTCGGTTCGTTTTTTGAGATCCGCGAAATCTTCGGGTTTCAGCGCCAATCGTTCGAGCATTTGCTGCTGCGTTTCCATGGGTGCGCCCGCTCCTTCGTTCTTCGTTTGGTATTCGGCCTTGCGAGATGCCGGCGAGGCGATCTCCGCCGGCTGGAACATTTGTAGTTTCATGGCGTCCGCCCCGGCATCCTTCGCGTATTCGATCAGTTCATACGCTTTCCGGATATCCCCGTCGTGGTTCACGCCGGCTTCGGCGATGACGTATGTCCGGTCGGGGGAGAGGCGGATCGACATAGAGGGCTACACGGTAGGAGGAATAGGAAAAGTGTCAAACTCTGGGGTACTGTACAGTGCGACATCCATGTCGTCCGTCCGCATCATCCCCCGGCTCGATATCAAGGGTCCCCATGTGGTCAAAGGCATCCACATGGAGGGGTTGCGCGTGGTGGGGAATCCGCAAGACATGGCGAAGAAGTATTACGAGGCGGGCGCCGATGAGTTGGTCGCGATGGATATCGTCGCGAGCCTCTACGGACGCAGTCCCGATTTCGATCTCATGCGCGGGATTGCCGATGAACTCTTCATTCCCCTCACGATGGGCGGCGGCATCCAGTCGCTCCACGACATTCATAATTTCTTGCGGGCAGGCGCCGACAAAGTGGCGATCAATACCGGCGCGTTGCGGAATCCCAGCTTGCTTCCCGAAGCCGTTCGAGAGTTCGGCGCGCAGTGCATCGTGCTATCGGTCGAAGCCAAGCACACGGGCGGCGGCACATGGGAGGCGTACATGGAGGGAGGGCGCGAGCATTCGGGGCGCGACGCGTTAGTATGGGTGAAGGAGGCGCTCGACCTCGGCGTAGGCGAAATCCTGCTTACGTCCATCGATCACGACGGGACGAAATCAGGGTACGAGCTCGAGTTGCTGAAGGCGGTCTCTGCCATGGCGTCGGTTCCCGTGATCGCCCACGGCGGCGCCCGCGACGGCGCGTCGATGTACGAAGCGCTCGGTGCCGGAGCCGACGCGCTCGCTGTCGCATCCATTCTCCATTACGACGAGTACGCCATTCCGTCCCTGAAGGACGACTTGCGCGCTCGCGGCGTTTCCATCCGTTCCTCCTCCTGACGCATGCCACGCATTCGCATTGTTGATTACGGCGTCGGCAATATCCATAGCGCGATCAAGGGGCTGCGGCGTTTCGAAGACGACGTGGCACTGACCGAGGACGTGGAGCAGATCCGCGCCGCGGACGCGCTCGTGCTGCCCGGCCAAGGAGCGTTCGAGACGGGGATGCGCGGGTTGCGGGTGCGCAACGTGCTCAGCGAAGTACGGGCGTTTGCGGAGAGCGGAAAGCCCGTTCTCGGCATCTGCCTCGGCGCGCAGATACTCCTCGGGCGCGGGTATGAATTCGGAGAGTGGGAAGGGCTCGGCATCATCCCCGGCGACGTCGTGCACTTCCCCGCGCTCAGCGAGGGGTCGAAGGTCCCGCACATGGGTTGGAGCGGTATCGAGGCGGGCGACCCAGCGGGTTGGAACGGGACGCCGCTGGAGGGACTGCGAAACGGCAGCGAGATGTACTTCATCCACTCGTACATCCTGCAGCCGACGGATCCGGCGCACGTCCTTGCGTGGTCCGTTCACGGCGGCGTTCGATTCCCGTGCGTCGTCGGGAAAGGGAAGGTGATCGGCTGCCAATTTCATCCTGAAAAAAGCGGACGCGAGGGGCTTCGCATCCTGGAGAATTTCGTGAAGATGGCGGGCTCGTAAGCCGTTACGACACCTGATATTTCAGCTTCCATTCGCCGTTTTTCTGTTCCCACAGGTGAGGCGATCGCCATCGGTTCGAGAACGCCCAAAACTGCTCTTCGGTGATGTCGCAGTACTCGAGGAAATCCTTGAAGTAGCGCTTCGGGAATTCGCCGTCGAATTTGCGCACGAGGGCCACGCCTTCTTCCCGCGTGATTTTTCCGTCGCGGATTTCGTGCGCCGTGTCCGACGTCGTGCGGCCGATGCCGAACTTGAGGTACGCGAGCCAGTAGTGGAATCCGTCGATGCGATCATCAAGGCTCGCGTACTTGGAGTACGTGCCTTCGGTGCGCTCGGGGTTGGGCGTGAAGCCGGTGTTGCGCGTGCAGTAGTAGAAGTTTTCCTGCGGGTCCCAGTGTTTGTAGTAGCCCATGAAGTGGATCTCGGTCTTGTTGGCGCGGATCGCGTCCATGCGTGGGGGCATGTAGGGTTCCAGGTCGCTCACGCTCACGCCGTACTCCTTCCAGAATTCCGGCGGCAGACCTGAGAAGTAATGCTTGTCATGGTCCTCGATATCGCGCGTAGGGCGGAACGCGTTCTTCATATCGCCGCCGTACTCCACTTCGCCGTTCTCCCCGTACATGATGAGCGGGATGTTGTGCTGCACCGCCATGCGCAACGGGAAGTTCGCCTGGCCGTAGATGAACGGTTGGAAGGGGTCGCCGATGTGTTCGAACGCGAGGCGCGTCATGAGCCTGCTCGCTTTGCCGTTGGCGGCGCCCAGGATGTTGTCGAAGCCGGATTGAATGAAATTATGCAGGTTCATTCGGCCGATCTCGGTGGAGAGGAGCGGCGACCACGTCACGGTCAGCGGGTGCATGCCGTAGTGATATTTGAGTTGGTGCGCCACAAAGCTGCCGTCTTTTCCGCCGCTCACGGGCACGACCACGTCGTAGGAACCGTCGTGCTTCCGGTGCTTGTCGAGCATGTCGCGCAGTTCTTTGTCCCGCACGTCCCAATCGATCGTCTTTTTCTTATATTCGCTGAATTGGCACGCGCTGCAGACGCCGTCGTCGTCGAAGAGAATGCGCGGCCGCTGGTTCGAGATCGTGCACCGCACGCAGAACCGCACCTCGGAGGGCAAGTTGTACCGTGCTTGGACGTCGATGGGCTGGGGAGAGGAGCTCATTTTTGCGTGCGCAGGGTAACAGGAACGTCCAAACGTGTACACTGTGCCTGTGCCAGGCCATCCCACTATTCTCGGCATCATTCCCGCGCGGGGGGGATCCAAGCGCATGCCCGGCAAGAACATCGCCCCCATGGCGGGGAAGCCCCTGATTGTTCACACGATCGATGCCGCCCTGCAGTCCGGGGTGATCGACCGCGTGATCGTCTCAACCGATGCCGAGGACATCGCCGCGGTGTCGCGAGCAGCCGGTGCCGAGGTTCCGTTTCTCCGTCCATCCGCGCTCGCCGACGATCATGTCACGACGGTCGAGGTCTTGGTGCACGCGATCGAGTGGCTCCATCGCGAGGAGTCGTACGAACCCGAGTACGTTTTCCTGCTCCAGCCGACATCGCCGCAACGGACGGCTGAGGATATCCGCGCGTGCGTAGCGCTTCTCCAGGAACATGCTGCGGACGCGGTGATCGGGGTGTCCGATCATGCGGAGTCCCCGCGGGTCGTGACGAAAAATCCCGACGGGACAGTCACTGTCACCGTGCACGGGGGCGGTCCGTTGCCGCCCGGGTCGCTCGCGCTCAGCGGCGCCGCGTACCTGATCAAAACCGACGTGCTGCTCCGTGGTCGCAGCCTTCATCCGCCCCGGACGTTCCCGTACTTCATGCCGGCCAACCGCGCGATCGACATCGACACGCCCGAAGAGTTCCTCGAGGTCGAACGATTATTGCGGCAGTGATCAGCCCGCGAACGCGGCGTCGATGTATGGCTTCAGGAACAGCGACCGATCGCATGTTTCCATTTGTCGAAGCACGTCATCCGGCGTGGGCAGGTGTTCGAGATAGTCTCCGGCCACGTCGTCCGTGAATTCCGCTTTTTTGCTGTATCGCATTTCCAGCGACCGCTCTTGCTTCACCGACGGCAGTTGCAGCAGCGTTCCGTCGCGAATCTGTGCGGCGAGCCCCCGGTGCGCGGCGCGGACCGCCAACATGCCGAGCAGGAAAGGATCGACCGCCGCCGGGGCGGGCAGGGCATGGAAGAGCATGTCGCCGGAATCAAGCCCCGCGGAGAGGAGGTGGATGGTGGAGCCGACGAGCCCCGCCCTGCCGTCTTTTGAGGCCCAGAAGTTGCACGTTGCGCCCCGGTAATAGGGCGATACGCCCATGTGGATGTTCACGGCTTTCTTCTCGATCAATCTGCCGATGAGCGGATCGCGGATGTAGCTCGCGCCGAACACGATGATGACGTCCGCGGCCAGCGCCTCGTCGAGGGACGCCAGGGGAACGGCATTCAGGTCGCCGAGTTTCATGGCCATGGAACGCGCGTTGCCCGGAAGAAAGCGCGGCTGCCCGAACACCGTCCTCTCCGCCGCCATCATGCGTTCGAAGTAGGCGCGCATGACGTCCGACTGTCGGTAGAAGTCTTCGACGGTTCCCGGGAACAGCGTGGAGCACTCCTGCACGACGAAGAGTTCGTCGCACAGGGGAGAGAGCGTTTCAACGAGCGACACGTGCCTCGGCTGGTTGCTGGTGAACACGGTGATCTTCATACGGCGTGCATCATAGCAAAAACGTGCGCGTGGTCTTGGCGGGGCAACTCCAATGCCGAACCGCCTCCACCGTGCATCATCGAACGGAAGCCGCATCGGATGCCCATACCCTGCAGCAGTTCCAGCGTGCCGGACCCGTAGGAGTTGCAGGGGTGCGACATGCAGACGATCTCCTCGCCCAGCAGCGACGACAGACACGCGCGGTTGCGGCGGTATTCATCCTCCTGTTGCGCCGCCGGCAGCGACGCCATGTCGGTCGGGTGGGTGTGGGAGTGGAGCCCGATCACGTGCCCCTGCGCGCGGAGGTTTTTCACGTCGTCCCGTGACATCCAGAGAAGCGAGGGCAGCGTTGTCACGTCTACTAAACCTCGCGCCGCGCAGGCGCGCACGACGGCATCCATGATCGTCGCGTATCGTTCACTCCCGAGAATTTTGTCGCGTATGAAGCGGAATCGCCTGTCGCCGTCGGTGTAGAAGTCGAAGGCGGAGAGGTACGAACGGGGGTTAAACTCCTTCAGGCCCTCGGCGACGGCCGAAGCGTAGGGCGACGCTTCGATCTCGCGGTCGAACGCCTCGTAGAAGGCGTCCATCGATGCGAAGCATGTCCCCCGTACGTAGCGGTAGATTTCGAGGGGGAGCGTGCCGCTTTCGAGCGGCGCGGACGGGACGAAAAAGAAGGCGGTCAGTCCTCGCTTGGCGAGAATCGGCGCCGCGATGTCGTACTGGCATTTCAGCCCATCGTCGAAGGTGAGGCAGAGTTGGCCCGGCCGCAGCGTGCCCGCGGCGATACCTCGCAGCCATGCATCGGGCGTGACGATGTTCTCCGTTCCGAGGAAATCGAGCATGCGGTTCAGGTCATCCGCGGAGATGCTCCCTTGCCCGGGCGCATGCGCACCGCCGTGGAAGTGGTGGAACATGATCCCATGCGCGGGGGTGTCGCCGGCGAAGGACGAATACGAGCGAATGCGGGTTACAGGAATTTTTGCTCCTCCCAGAGGCGGTGGAACGCGCCCTTGTTGTCGAGCAACGTCTGTAGCGGCCCCTCTTCGACGATGCGTCCTTCATGCAGCACGACGATCGTGTTCGCATGCTTAATGGTCGACAGGCGGTGGGCGATGACGATCGCGGTGCGACCATGGATGGCTTCGTCGATCGCTTCCTGGATAAGCTTTTCCGTCTGCGAATCGAGCGCGCTCGTCGCCTCGTCGAGGATGAGGATGTCCGCGCCCTTCAGGAGAGCGCGCGCGATGCTCACGCGCTGCTTCTCTCCGCCGGATAGCTTCACGCCGCGGTCTCCCACAAGCGTATCGAGCCCTTGGGGCAGTTTCTCGATGAAGTCGCTTAAGCGGGCTTGGCGCACCGCGTCGGCGATTCTCTTTTCCGAAACGTCGTCGAGGCCGTAGGCGATGTTCTTTCGAAGCGAGTCGTGAATGAGCAGCGTTTCTTGGCTCACGATCGCGCAGTGCTTGTGGAGCGATGTGGCCGTCAGGTCGCGGATATCCGTGCCGTCGATGAAAATACTGGCCGGCGGGCAGTCGTAGAGACGCATCATCAAGTGGATGAGCGTCGTCTTGCCCGAGCCGGTCGCGCCGACGATCGCCACCATTTGGCCTTTGCGGATATCGAAGGAAACGTTTTGAAGGACGTTCTCGCGCCCCGGATAACTGAACGAGAGATTGCGGAATTCGATGCTCTCCTTGAGCCCCGGGAATGTTTTCGTTCCATCGGGGACGAATTCTTTGTCTTCATTGTCGAAGATTTTCAACAGTTCATCGGCAGGTCCGTCGGCATTCGCGAGCACGCCGCGGAAGCTCGTGAGCGTGCCGAACTTGTTGGACGCGTTCAGCACCAGGTAGAAGTACACGATGAACGAGGTGGCGTCCGCAGCTTGTCCGGAATGCACCATGAGGTAGAGCATTCCCGAAAAGAGCAGGATGCTGCAGACGAGCGTGATGGTCTCCTGCATCGGCATGATGAGTTCCTTCAAGCGAACGGAACGGAAGGTCAGCCGGCTCTGCATGTCGCTGATTTCCGCGTAGCGCTCCTGTTCGCGCTTTTCCGAGCTGTAGGCCTTCACGAGAGGCATCGTCGAGAGGATTTCGACCGCGACCTTGCCCATCGCCCCGCTCCTCGCGGCCATGGCGCGCGAAATGTTGCGGATTTCTTTGATGGCGGTGCGGACGATGAAGAAGAGCAGGCCGAAGAGAGGCAATGCGAATGCCGTGAGCTGCCACGAAATGGCGGACATGATGCCCAGGTACACCACGAGCGAGAACATCGAGTTCACGAACGTGTTGATCGTGTGCAGCGGCATCATGACGTTCTCCGTGAACTGCGAGAGCAGCGTCGCGTTGTGGCCGACGCTCGTGCGATCGAAGTAGAGCTTGCCGAAGCTGAGGTATCGACCGAAGATGATTTTGCGCAGGTGGTGTACCGAGCGCGACGTGAAAAACCCCATGCTCACGCCCGAGCAGTATTTGAGGAAATTCTTGAGGAAGACCGCCAGGAGGAAGAGTCCCATGAGCGTCGCGAAGAGCGATCGATCCGTAGAGGTGAATGACGTGGGCAGAAGCGATAGGCCTTCTTCGAGCCCGGGGATCTCCGTGATGAAGCTGTAGTCGCGCTGAAGGAACCCGTTCAGGATGGGGATGAGCAACCCGAGGCTTACGCCTTCGAACGTGGCCGCCCCGAGCGACAGCACGAGCGGGATCAAGAGGTACGCCGGATGGATATTGACGCCCTTCAACAGGTGGAAAATCTTTCCGAGCGTGGACGCGTCGTGGGCGGGGCGGTTCGTCATTGCGACTAGGGTAGCCGATTCCCTGGTGCAGATCGACGTTTCCTTGGCCGTTTTTAGGCGTCGTAGACCGTATCGAACCAGTGCGAGAGCTGGATGAGGCTCGACAGCAGGTGCACGTGGTAGCCCCGGTGGTCGCGGTGCGCTTCGTAGAGCGCGCGCACGGCGTCCATGTCGAAGTATTCTTTCAGGCGAGGGTGCTCCAGCATTTCCTCGGCGAGCGGCGCGCATTCGCGGCGGAGCCACTTGGCCATGGGAGGGAAGAAGCTCGCCTTCGGCAGCGTGTAGAGATGCGCTGGCAGGAGCGGCCGGTACGCGTCTTTCAGGAGCGCCTTCGTGCGGCGCGGGCCGACGTGCCACCGTGAGGGCGTCGCATGCGCCGCGGCGATGATCGCGCGGTCGACGAACGGCACGCGGCACTCGAGTCCGCTTGCCATGGAGGTCGCGTCCGACAGGCGCAGCGCTTCGTCGACGAGCCAGAGGCGCCGGTCGAATTCCATACAAGCGCGCAGCGGATCGAGTGTTTGCACGCGGTCGAAGCGTTCGTTGAAGAGCGTCGTGACCGTGTCGGGATCGAACCAATCGCCGCGGACGACGGACCGTCCTTCGTCGAGGGGTCTGGCGAGGAGTCGCTCGGCGAGGGCGGGTCCCGGCTTCAGCGAGAGCACGTCGGGCGGATGCCCGAGCATGCGGCCGAGCGCGGACCGCAGGGGGCCCGGTATGGGCGAGAGCAGCTGGAGGATGCGTGCGATGCGGTAGCGCGGATACCCGCCGAACAGCTCGTCGCCGCCGGTTCCGGAGAGCGCCACGTCGACCGACTTTTTCGCTTCGCGGGCTAGCATCGCCTGCGCCACCGCCACGCTGTTGGCGTTCGGTTGATCGAGCGACCGAGCAACGGCGCGGTACGTGTCCCGGAACTCTTCCGCCGACAGGAACATTTCGTGGTGGTCCGTGCCGTAGTGCGCGGCCGTCAGCTTCGCCAGGTCGGCGTCGGTGTTGAAGCGCTTTCCGCCTTCGCGCTCCGTCGCGTCGAACCGGATGGTGAACGTCTTGATGGGTTTCGACGCGTGCCCCGCCATATGGTGGAGCAGGATCGACGAGTCGATGCCGCCGCTGAGATACAAACCCACCGGCCTATCAGAGATCAGGTGCGCTCGCACCGCGTCGTCCATGATCGAGGGGAACGCTTCCGTGAAATCGCGCTTCGATCGAAAGGCGGCGCGTTCGTCGCGCGGTTCCAGCACGCGCCGATCTTCTTTGCCGTCCTTCCACGTCAGGATGGTTCCCGGCGGAAGCGATTCGATCCCTTCGCAGAGCGTGCGCGGACCGGGTACGTACTGCAGACGCAGGTAGCGCGACAACGACGTGCGGTCGATGGCCGGCCGTTCTGGCTTCCATCGCAAGAGCGAGCGCATTTCCGAAGCGAACGCGATATGCGGGCCGTCCCTGCGCACGTACAGCGGGTTGATGCCGTTCGGGTCCCTGGCCAGCAGGAGCGTATCGCTTCGCAGATCCAGGACGGCGAACGCGAACATGCCCCGGAGGCGCGACACGCAGGCGATCCCTTCGCGCTCGTAGAGCTTCAACAGCACTTCCGTGTCGGTGCCGGTGCGGCAGGCGAACCCCTCTTCCTTCGTGAGTTCGCGGAAGTTGAAAATCTCCCCGTTGAAGACGATGGCGATCGTGCGGTCGTCGTTCCAGAACGGTTGGTTGCCCTCCGGCCGGGGGTCGAGGATGGCGAGGCGCGCGTGCCCGAGCGAAAAATTGCGGTCGTGCCAATGCGCCGTGCCGTCGGGGCCGCGATGGCGAAGCGCGTCGAGCATGGGCTCGATACGTTCATGGCCGGGGCCGGTGAATCCCACGATGCCGCACATCGCGACGAGTATACCCGTTGCGCCGCCGGATTACTCCCGCCGCCAGCGGATCTTCCACATCATGCGCACGCCTTTCCACGCGTCCGAGAAGCGGATTTTCTTCCCTTCTTCCACCGTTCGCGGGCGGTAATCGATGGCGATTTCGCGCAACGGTATGCCGCGTTTCAGGCATGTCGCGCAGATTTCAGCTTCGAGCTCGAAGCCGTTCGCCGTCAGTCCGAGCGATCGGAAGACGTCCGTCGGCAGCAATTTGTAGCACGTGTAGCTGTCGGTGATGCGCGATCCGAAGAGCAGGTTCAAGACGGCGGTCACCGCTTTGTTGCCGAGGAGGAAGCGTGTGTACAGTACGGGGTTCCTGCGCAAAAAGCGCGAACCGAAGACGGCGCTGCCGGGGTGGGCCGTCGCTTCGTCCAGCAGCGCCGCGATGTCTTTCGGGTCGTATTCCAGGTCAGCGTCTTGGATCACGGTGTAGTCGCCGGTCACGTGCGCGAGGCCTTCGCGGATGGCGGATCCCTTGCCGCCGTTGCGCTTCGTCACAATGACGTCCGCCTCGTGCGCGTGCGCGCGAAGGATCTCCAGCGAGTCGTCTTTCGATCCGTCGTCCACGTACACGACCTGCGCGTCCGGACATTTTTCCCGCAACGCATCCATGATGGTGCGGACCGTGCGGCCTTCGTTATAGACGGGGACGATGATGCTGAGTCGTTGGTTCATGCGAGGTGGAACGGGTGGATGGAGAGCGCGAGGGCGATGCCCGCCCCGAGCCCGATCGTGATGATCGCCGCCGGGAGGAAGCGGCCCATGCGCGATGCGTTGCCGACGCATGTCGCAAGGAGCAGGGGATACGTGGGCGTGATTACTCTACCGATGGACGTGATCGATCCCCAGATGTGATCGGGCATGCTCGCCATGACAAGAAGGAGCGCCAGCGCGCCGATAGCCTGGAACGATCTGTCGCGTCCGGTCCACGCGAGGCGGGCGGTCCATGCCAAACCGGGGAGCACGATCAAGAGCGCGAGGGGGATCGATGTCAGCGTGAATCGGTTGAATCCTTCCGCGCCCGCGATGAGCGCGAACATGGCCGTGAACGGGAGGGCGCTTTTTCCGCCGCTCTCAAGGAACGGTATGTCGCCGAATACGGCGTATATCCACAGGTGCCATGCCAGGAACGCCGTCGCGGACGGCACCAGCCACGGTATGTTTTTCCATTGCCGAGTCCCGATGAGGTACGCCCCGAGGACCGCGACGAAGACGACGTTCACCTCGCGCGAGAGCACGAGCAGCGATAGTAGCAGCGCCTCTGTCCACCCGAGCGACGCGCGTGCCGTGAAGCGGACGAGGAACGCGGTGACGAGCAGGATCGTCAGCGGTTCCGCCAGCATGAAGTGCATGGAAACGGTCGCCGCCGGGCCCAGCGCGAGAGCCGCCGCCGCGAGCGGGTGATGCGGCCAGCGCCGGAGGAAGAGCCACGCTGCGAGCAGCAGCGACGCACTATTGATCGCGAGGAACGCGAACGGCAGCGCCGCGACATTCCCCATGCTGAGCATGAAGGCGATGACGGGCAGAAGCATGCGTTGATAGCCGTAGGCGCGCGGAAGGTCCGCGGCGATGCTGTCCCACTCCGCCGGCCGGAAGAAATCCGGGACGCGCCGCGCGATGCGGTAGTACTGCGCGCCGTCGTACGCGGGCTGATCCAGGATCACGAATCCCGCCGGCATCTCGGGTGCGCGAAGCACGTCATCCATATGGAATAGGCTCGTGACGTTTCCTCTGTACGGCACGAGGGTCGCGATCAAGAGCGTGCCCAGCACGCACGCGATAGCCGTCAGTGTCCACCGGGCGGATACGGGCATGGACGGATCGTAGCGGTTTTCATCCCGCCGATCACGCATCCGCTCTATACTGCGGCCATGCACTCCGTGCCCCTCGCTGTCGATCTCGACGGCACGCTCATCGAAGGCGATTCGTCGAAGATGTCGTACCTGTGGCTGCTACGCCACTCGCCGTTCGTCGGGTTGTATCTCCTCGGCATGTTTCTCATCGATCGTCCGCGCTCGAAGCATGAAGTCGCGAAGCGGTACGTGCCCGATGTCACAAAGTTTTCCTACATTCCGGAGGTCGTCGCGTACATGAAAGAGCAAAAGAAACAGGGGAGGGTCGTGGTTCTTGCGACGGCGTCGAACATCGCGATCGCGAAGAAGGTCGCGGCGTATCTCGGCTGCTTCGACGAGGTGATCGCGAGCGACGAGCACACGTACCGCGGCGGTCGCGGAAAGGCCAAAGCGCTGACGGATCGGTTCGGTGAAAAGGGCTTTGTGTACGCCGGAAACGAGGTACGGGATCTCCCGGTGTGGGAGGCCGCGGGTGCGGCGATTTTGGTGCGCGTGCCGGCTTCCGTAGCGGCCATCGCGAAGAAGAAATGCACGATTGAAAAAATATTCTAAGCCGCACCCTTACATGGGTGCGGTGTGAAGCGTATCGTGCCGCGGCAATGGAGACGCTTTTCACCGACGGCGGGTGGACACTGACGCGCGAATCGGCGCCGTTGCCGGATGGACGTTTGAAAACCGATATCCGTATTCATCGTGCGGATTCCGTGCACATCATTGCCGTACCGTCACCCGGGCGCGTGCTTTTATTGAAGGAATTCCGGCCGTTCTTCCAGCAGCACGTGTGGATGATTCCGAGCGGAAAGGCGGATAAAGAGAGCGACATGGCCGTCGCGGCCCAACGCGAACTGCGTGAAGAAACCGGCTACGAAGCCGCGTCCTTGAAGTTGCTATCGACGGTGAATTTCAATGATCGCTTCTCGTTTTCGAACCACATTTTCCTCGCGAATGATCTGACGAAGAATCCTCTTCCTCCGGAGGAACATGAATGGTTCGAAGTGCATGATCTGCCTATCGACGAAGCTCTGGAGAAGGTTCTCGCTTCGCCGAACACGAGCTTGATCAGCGCGTATGCGTTGCTGCGGTATATGAAGGAAAACGCGTGATCACAGCGACTTGTACGTCTTCCCCCCAAATTCCGCCGGATCCCGGACCGACTTCAGGTCGTAGAACACGCCGCCGTCTTTCAGAGCATTGGAGAAATTGGTCGTCGCGTAGGCGTCGTGGTTCACGAGGAGGAGGATCGCGTCGTAGCGGCCCGCATCGAAATTTCCCTTCACGTAGCCATATTTTTCGACCTGCGCGTCGTCGACGTAGGTGTCGTGCACTTCCACGGTCACGCCCGCGGTCTTCAGCGCTTTGATGACATCGTGGCTCTTGCTGTTGCGAGTGTCGGGCACATTTTCTTTGAAGGTGAGACCCACGACCAAGGCGCGCGCCGTGTTCGCCGGGACGTTCAGCCCCGCGATCGTTTGCTCCGCGACGAACGGCCCCATGCTTTCGTTGGTCGCGCGGCCCGCCGTGATCACGTGCGTCGTCATCCCCAGTTGCTTCGCACGTTCGACCAGGTAGTACGGATCGACGCCGATGCAGTGCCCGCCGACGAGGCCGGGTTGGAATTTTAGGAAGTTCCACTTCGTGCCCGCGGCGTCGAGGACGTCTTTCGTGCGGATCCCGAGCGCATTGCAGAGGAGCGCGATCTCGTTGACGTAGGCGATGTTCAAATCGCGCTGCGCGTTTTCGATGGCTTTGGCCATTTCCGCCACTTTGATCGACGGCGCTTCGTGGATACCCGCCTTCACGATGGCTCCGTAGAGCGCCGAAAGCGTCTTTAGGGTGTCGGCGTCCTGGCCGGAGACGATCTTCACGATCGACGTCACCGTGTGCTGTTTGTCGCCCGGGTTGATGCGCTCCGGCGAGTAGCCGAGGAAGAAATCGACGCCGCTCTTCATGCCCGAGGCTTCTTCGAGGATCGGTCCGCAGATGTCTTCGGTGACGCCGGGGTAGACGGTGGATTCGTAGACGACGATGGCGCCTTTTTTTAAATTCTCGCCGACCGTTTTCGACGCGACGCGCATCAACGTGAGGTCGGGGTTGAATTTCTCGTCGATCGGGGTGGGGATCGCGACGATGATGACGTCGGCGTCTTTCATCGCGGCAGGGTCGGTCGTATATTCCAGCGGTCCCGCCTGCAGATCGGCCGCGGTCAGTTCGTCTGTGCGGTCGTGCCCGTCCTTGAGTTCGGCGATTCTTTTCTCCGATACGTCGAAACCGATCACGCGGTACCCCGCCTTCGAAAACGCGTTTCCAAGCGGCAAACCGACGTAGCCGAGGCCAACGATGCACAAGACCGGTTTCCCCATGCGCGGAGTCTAGCGAAGCTTCTTCCCCTTGGGGAGTCAGCTGTTGTAGGCTGCCCGAATGGATACCGCATGGACCGGCAAGAAAGTGCTCGTGACCGGGGGAACCGGCTTTATCGGCAGTTTCCTCGTGGAATGGCTGCTCGATCACGGCGCATCCGTCCGGGTGCCGCTGCGTGCCCAGAACTACCGTGCGCTGTCGTCGCGCCGGGCCGAGGTCGACTGGCTCGAAGGCGACCTGCGCGACCCCGCGTACTGCACGCAGCTTGTGACGGGCGTCAACCACGTGTTTCACCTCGCGGGCTCACGGCGCAACACCGAGTTTCACGTGAAGAAGCCGAGCGACGTCGCCAATGACAACGTCCGCATGAGCCTCGCGCTCATCGATGCGATCAGGGAAGTCGGCGCGCCGATCCCGACGACGTTCCTCAGCACCGCGAACGTGCCCCCGGCGATCGACACTGTCGAGCTCTCGCAGCGCGAGAAAGTCGACGGCTACATTCTCGGCAAGGCGCTCTGCGAAACGCTCTGGCTCACCGCCGGGCACCAGCGTGGTTTTCCGATGCTCGTCGTCCGCGCGGTCGGCGCCTACGGCCCGCGTGACACCTTTAACGAAGACGCAAACCTGATCCCGGCCTTGATGCTCCAAGCCCGCGACAAGAAAGACGCGATGACGGTGTGGGGCGACGGTTCGCAGGAGCGCGCGTTCCTCTACGTCGAAGATCTCGTGCGCGTCATGACCAAGTTCGTCGAAGAAAAAATCACGGGCATCCAGTACGTGACGACCGACGACGTCGTGACGGTGAAGGAACTCGCCGAACGCATCCGCGATACGGTGCGGCCGGGGCTGCCGATCCAATACAACCCACAGAAGGACGTCGCCCAACGCGCGAAGCCCCACCTGCCGGTGCATGACCTTGTCCGTGACTTCGAATGGACGCCGTTGGAAGAAGGCCTGAAGCGGACCAATACGTGGTGGAAAGGCGTATGAAACGCCTGTTGAACCATCCGACGGTGCAGAAGCACGGGCCGCAGCTCGTGAAGTTCGCGGTGGCCGGCGGCATGGGATCGCTCCTCGATCTCGGCACGCTCACGCTCCTCACGCGCGTCTTCTTGGTGCCGGCAGAGGTCAGCTTTTTGCTTTCAGCGCTCGTCGGCGCGACGTTCGTGTTCGTCGTGAACAAGATCGTCACATTCAAGCACACGGGCGCGTGGATGCCGCAGCTTCTCAAGCACTACACGGTGTACGGTCCCGCGATCATCGCCAACTTCTTGCTCTCGAACGCGCTCTTCCTCGTGATGCCCGCGCTCCCCGCCAAATTCATCGCGATCGGCGTGATCGCCATGTGGAATTACGTGCTGTCGCATCACTACGTGTTTAAGAAACACTGATCAGGCCGCCCTGCGCTCCGCCTTTTCGGCGTTGCCGGCGAACTGTTCGACGGCGTCTGCCGCGGCGTCGAGGGCTTCTTGCATGAAGCGCGCGGTGTTCGTGTAGTCGGCGATGGCTACGTCATCGGGCAAGTACGTGCGCTCGATCGTTGGAGCGGTCTGCCGCTTACCGCGAGAGAATAGTTTCGCCAAACTGTTTCGAGGTTCTTCGGTCGTGTGTTCGACGACGTTGGGGTTGCTGAGGTTGATCGGCCGGCCGTTCAGGCGATCGATACGCATGACACCGCCGGTCTCCAACGCCAACGTTTCGTTACCATTCAGATAAATGTTATGTTTGCCGAATTTCGAACCGCCCAAGCGGTAGCGGACGACATTGTCGCCCTTCGTGATGATCAAAGAGCCTTCCATGTTGTATTCCTGGCTGAACGTGATGTGGTGTCCGTTGGAATCAATTCCTTTTACGAGCGCATCGATGCAGGCGTGCCCGTTGGATGCGTCGAGCACCTTGTTCCAGGTGTCGGAGAGGCGATTGGCCGCGCGCTGCATGTCCATGCGCGCATCGATGGCGATACCGTTTTCCGATTCGTCCTGGTTGAGGCGGTTCTTCATATAGTTATATTATACAATATAAATATACTTTATGCAAATACAGTCCTAGACACCTGTTATCGGTCGAGGATCACGTATTCTTCGTATACCACTCGATCGACTTCTTTACGCCTTCGTCGAAAGATGTCTTCGGACTGTAACCGAGTTTCTTCTTCGCCTTCGAGATGTCGGCCACGTAGCGCGAGATTTCGCCCGTGCGGATCGAGCCCATATCGAGGCCCGCCGTGGAGCCGAAGTGCGCGTTGATCATTTCGGCGAGCTTCACGATCGTGTTCCCCTCGCCGTAGGCGATGTTGTACGTGTCGTCTTTCGCGGCGTCGAAGTTGTCGATGGCGCAGAGCAAGCCGTGGATCGCGTCGTCGATGTACGTGAAGTCGAGACATTTGTCGCCGAAGATCGTGAGCGTCTCTCCCTTTTTCGCCTTGCGGATGAAGAGGGGAACCACGCGTTCCGAATCGTCGTACATGCCGTAGACGTTGCTGAAGCGGAAGATGATCGCGTCGATCCCGTAGCACCGCGCGTAGGCGTGGACCAGCGCTTCGCCGCCGACTTTGCTCGCGGTGTAGGGGCTTTCGCAGTTCTCCACGCGGACCATGTCTTCGGTGTAGAGATCGGCGTGCACGTTGCCGTAGCCCTCGCGCGACGACGCGAAGAGGAATTTTTTGATGCCGTTTTTTCGGCAGAACTCGAGTGCGTTGAAGAGCGTGATGAAGTTGTCGAGCGCACGGTCCGGGTCTTCCACCAGTTCGTACACGCGGGCGTTGGCCCCGAGGTGGATGAACGCGTCGACGTCGGTGGCGAGTCCGTTGAAGTCTTCTTTCTTGCGCATGTCGCCGATGTGCGTGACCGCCTGGACGGCCGGGAGCCACTTGTTCGGGACGATATCCATGCCCACGACCTGGTCGCCGCGCTTGAGCAGTGTGTCGCAGAGGTGGGTGCCGATGGTGCCGGAGGAACCGGAGACGAGTATTTTCATGCCGGTCTATGGTAGCCTAGAGGCGTGCGCGTGTCCCTCATTCTTCCGACCTATAACGAGGCGGCCAATCTTCCGGAGTTGTTTCGGCGTATCCACGCGCAGCTTGAGCCGTATGAGGTGATCGTCGTCGACGATGATTCGCCGGATAAGACGTGGGAAGTGGCGGAGCACCTTAAGGGCGAATTCCCGCGCGTGCGCGTGATTCGAAGAGTCGGGAAGAAGGGGCTCTCATCCGCGGTGACCGACGGCTGCGACGCCGCGACCGGAGAAATCCTCATCGTCATGGACAGCGACCTGCAGCACGATCCGTCCCGGGTGGCGCGGTTGCAGGAAAAGATCGAGAACGGCGCCTCGATCGCGGTCGCATCACGCTATCGCGAAGGGGGTGGCGTGGGCGATTGGCAGTGCAATCGGCGATGGCTCAGCAGGTTGGCGACGTTCCTCACGCGCAAGCTCCCCAACGTCGAGTCGACCGATCCCATGAGCGGCTTTTTCGCGATCCGCGCGGACACGTTTCGCGCCGCCCGCCCGTTCCTCGTGCCGGAGGGGTTTAAGATACTCTTGGAGATCCTCGCCGCCGTGCCGAAGGGTACGCCGCTCGCAGAGGTGCCCTTCCAGTTCCTGCCGCGCATTCACGGAGAGAGTAAGTTGTCGTTGTGGGTGCAGGTGCAATTCTTGAAACAGGCATTACGAATCGGACTGCGGCGGATCGGCCTCACGGGTCCCAAGATTTTTGCGGCCATCGTGGTTGTTCTTGCCGTGTTCTTTGCGGCGCGTGCTTGGCCATTGCGCTTGCTCTATGCACAGCATTCCGTGCGGACGCTGGCCAGTGTCGCGCTGCGTAACGTGGGATGGCTTCAGGGCTGGCCGATCTCCGATATCGAACTGCGGTCGATCTCCGCCGGTTCCATGCGGATCATCCACCGCGAGCATGGCCGCGGTGCCGACAGGGCGGAATGCTTCGACGTGAATCTCATCGACTATACGTTTGAACCATGCGCAGACTGATCGTCTTCATAGGCCTTGAGCTCTACGCCTTGGCGCTGGCGCTCGTGCAGCTCCAGAACGGCGTGCGGACCGACGAAGCGAAATATTTGTTGAATATCCCGTATCCGCACCCGCCCTTCGCGCGGTGGTTCCTCTCGCTCTTCGACGGCTTCGCGTGGCAGGAGGTCGGCGCGCGGATTCTCTTCGCGACGCTGATGGTGCAGGCGGTGTGGCTCGTGTGGGACATGGGCCGCTACCTCTCGAAGACCGGCCGTCTCGCGGTCGCGGTCCTCTGGCTCGGGTCCGCCGCGTTCATCCTCCAGACCGGGACGATCATGATGGCGCCGCTCACGGCGCTCCAGGCGTTGGTATTGTTGTGGATACTCTCGCTCCCGAAAGAACGTCTTCCCGGCGCAGTCACGATCGCATTCCTGTGGCTTCTGACGCTCTTCACCGCGCTACAGGGGATCTTGCTCGCTCCGCTTGCCGTCGCCGCCCTACGCCTCAAGGGCGAGTCCTGGGGCCGTGTGTGTTGGTACATCGGCGCGCCGATCGTTCTCGTCGGGGTGTACGTGCTCACGAATCCGCTCATTCCCGCGAGCGCGTTGCTCCTGTCCGATGCGGGGCGCACGCTCGGTGACCGCATGAGTGAAACGTTGTGGATGCTCCTCGTCGCCGGCAGCGGCATCGGCACGATCGTTGGGATTATCGGTCTCATTCTGAAAAAGCATTGGTTTATTCTTGCATCGTTTCTCCTCGTGGTGCTGTACGTCTTCATGGGCGGGCACGACTACTACGCGATTCTCTTCCTGCCGTTCTTCGTGACGGGTACGAAGCACCTCCTCCGCCGCGTCCCGCGCCTGGCCACGGCCATGATCCTCCTGCTGCTCGCGTGCACGGCGCTCGTGCTCACATACCATGAATCGCCCTTCGCCCAGCGCACGCCTGCCCGCGAGGTACTGGAGCACCTGGGTCCCGGGACGATTCTCCTCAAGGGTTCCATGGGGCACGAATGGCAGTATGAAGCCCTGCCAGGGCAGGACATTCTGCTCTACACCGAGGCATATTCGACCGATGTCGATGCCATCGTGTGTTACGACGATTGCGAGGCACTCGAAACCGATTGGGTTTCGGCTGGTTCGATGCGGGGGGTGTGGTTGCCGCGGAATCGATAAGGCGTATCGCCGCCCGAAGCGGCGTCCGTCGTCAGACGTTGTAGTATTCGCGGTACCAGGCCACGAACTTCGGCACACCGTCTTTGATCTGCGTTTTCGGTTCGTAGCCGAGCATCTTCTTGGCCTTCGTGAGGTCGGCCGCGCTCTTCAGCGCGTCGCCTTTCTGCATCGGGAGGAACTCGAATTCGGCCTTCTTGCCGACCGTTTCTTCGATCATGCGGATGTAGTCCATCAGCTCTTCCGTCTTGCCGCAGCCGAGGTTGAAGATTTCTTCCGGGTAGTTCTTGTCGATCGAGAGCACTAGCCCCTCCACGATGTCGTCGACGTACGTGAAGTCGCGCTGCATCTTGCCTTCGTTGAACACGGGGAGCTTCTCTCCCTTGAGGAGCTTCTCGGTAAACATGAAGAGCGCCATGTCCGGGCGGCCGTAGGGGCCGTAGACCGTGAAAAAGCGCAGGCCGGTCGACTTCGTGCCGTAGAGCGAGTGGTACACGTGCGCCATATTCTCGTTCGCCTTCTTGTTCATGCCGTAGAGCGAGACCTGGTTGTCGACCATGTCGTCTTCGGACGAGGGGAACTTCGTGTTGCCGCCGTAGATCGAGCTCGTGGAGGCGTAGATGAGTCCGTCGATGTTCTGCAGGCGGACCTCGTCGATGACGTTGAAGAAGCCTTTGATATTGATGTCGACGTATTCCTCGGGATGGTCGTAGGCGTAGCGGACGCCGGCGAGCGCGGCCAAGTGGACGACGCGGTCGCAGCCCGTCATGCCCTTCTTGAGGATGGCGCGGTCCATGATGTCGCCTTTGATGAACGAAAACTTTGGATGTTCGCTCAGGATTTTCAAACGCGCTTCTTTGAGCGTGGGCTCATAGTAGGCGTTTACGTTATCGAGGCCGATGACTTCGTCGCCGCGGGCGAGAAGGCGTTGGATGAGGTGGAAGCCGATGAATCCGGCTGCTCCTGTGACGAAGATCTTCATAGTGCGCTGATCCTATCACATCTTCACGCCCACGCAGTGGTACTCCAGGCCCGCTTCGGCCACTTCTTTCGGTTCGTAGACGTTGCGGCCATCGAAGAGCAGCGTGCCCTTCATGGCCGCCTTCACTTCCGCGAGGTCCGCACCGCGGAACATGTCCCATTCGGTGACGACGACGAGCGCATCGGCGTTCTTTGCGGCATCGAGCGGGGCGTCGGCGTACTGCGTTTCTTTGGGGAGCAGCGGCTTCGCGCGGTCGGTCGCCGCAGGGTCGTAGGCCGTGACCGTGTGGCCGGCCTTGAGAAGCGCTTCGATCACATCGATGCTCGGGGCTTCGCGCATGTCGTCGGTCTTGGGTTTGAACGCGAGCCCCCAGACGGCGACGTGCGACGCGGCGGGGAGCGTTTTGAGGATGTGCGCGATGAACCGCGCGCGTTGGTGCGCGTTGATCTGGTCGGTCGCCGCGACGATGGGCATGGGGATGCCGTATTCCTTGGCGGTGGCCATGAGGGCTTTCACGTCCTTCGGGAAGCAGCTGCCGCCGTAGCCGATGCCGGCATGGAGGAAGCGTGGGCCGATGCGACTATCGAGACCGAGGCCTTCCGCAACATCGCGCACGTTGGCGCCTGTCACTTCGCAGAACTCCGTGAGCATGTTGATGAAGCTGATCTTCGTCGCCAGAAACGCGTTGGCTGCGTACTTCACGATCTCCGCGCTCTCGCGGCCCATGAAGACGATCGGCTTCCCGACGCGCGTGATCGGGCGGTAGATATCTTCGATGACGTCTTTGGCCCAAGCGGGCGCCACTTGTGGTGAGCTTGTCGAACCATTCAAACCGACAACGATGCGTTCGGGCTGCAGCGTGTCGCTCACGGCCATGCCTTCGCGGAGGAATTCCGGATTGCTCACGACTGGGATCTCGAACGAGACGCCGCGCTTCTTCAACACCTCCGCGATCCGCTCCTCACATTTCTTGCCGGTTCCGACCGGAACCGTCGACTTGTTCACGAAGACGATGTTTTTGTCGGCATGCTGTGCGACCGTATCTGCCACGGCGAACACCGCGCGCAGGTCGGCCTTCCAGTCTTCGTCCGGCGGGGTGGCGACGGCCGAGAAGACGATCGCGACGTGGGGCAGTGCCGATGCCAAGTCGGTCGTGAACGACAATCGCTTGCTCGCGAGTCCCTGCTTGATGAGTTCCTCCAATCCCGGTTCGAAGATGGGGCACTCGCCCTTCTTGAGTCGTTCGACTTTCGCCGCGTCGATATCGACGCCGATCACGTCATGGCCCAACTCCGCGAAGCACGCGGCGGTGACTAACCCGACATAGCCAGTTCCTACTACTGCAAGTTTCATATCAAGAGAGGAGATGATTATTGTCACCCCGAGCTTGCCGAGGGGCGGTGCCGACGACTGCCAATTTCATAGCCCGGAAAGCGTACAGCCTCGGCATGAAGCTTCCAATAAGCAAAAACAGCCTCTAACTCCACTCTTCACGCCGTCCGCTGCATCCGGGATTGAAGATACATGTAGGTGTCGAAATCGGTCGGTGGCATGTCTTTCGATGGTTTTTTCCCGATCGTGATGATCGACGGGTCGGCTTCGAGTTCCTTCAAGACGCCTTCGATGTCCGTTCGAGTGATGGCTTTACCGAATCCGACGCGTTCTTCCACGACGGCCATGATGGCGAAGCGAATATCCTTCTCGTTCCGTGCCGCTCGGAGTTCCTCAGCATCGTTCTGAGGCGCATGTGTTGTCATGAGGCTCAGTCTCCGCTTCGGCGTGACTGCGTGCAAGACACGAAAAAAGCCCCTTTCGGGGCTTCTTCGTTGAATCCAAGGTGGATTACAGATC
>CAZZDD010000031.1:0-2675 GCA_964652185.1 uncultured Candidatus Peribacteria bacterium
CGTTTCGGCGATCTCTGGAAAGGGGACTATACGAAAGCCGACGTCGTATTTTGTTATCTGCTCGTCAGCAGCATGGAACGTTTTGAACGTGACGTGTGGCCGACGTTGAAACCTGGCTGCCGCGTGGTCTCAAACAGCTTCAGGATGAAGGGGCTAACGCCGGAGAAAGAGGAGGGGGGCGTCTACCTTTATCGCAAACTCTGACGTTTCATCCACCATCGCTTGAGCGGCGGCAGCGTGAGCGTCGAGAGAATATAGCCTGCCGGCGGGAAGAGTGCCGCTATGAATGCGTTGTCGTTGCCTGTCACCCACAGAATGCAAACGGCTGTTGCATACGTGAGGATCGCGATGAAACCGCGGCGCGTCCAACTGCCTTCCCAGGCCTTATCTGCTTCGACGCGCTTGTTGCGTTCTTGGAGTGCCTGGATTGATTCGTTCGTATCCATGAAGGTGGCTTACCATGAGCGAGCGCCGCAGCGCGAGTCGAATGGTCGGGACGACAGGACTTGAACCTGCGACCTCTTGCCCCCCAGGCAAGCGCTCTAGCCAACTGAGCTACGTCCCGATAGTGATGCGAAGAATACTGATTCCCGACAACGCGTATAGCGTTCTTTTGATTGCTCGGATTCGCAAGCGAATCCTCGACCCAACTGAGCTACGTCCCGTTTTTCGAAAGGCGATGGGCGATGTTCACTCCGTTTCCGGAGAGGGGTGCGGAGACTATAGACGAGCAGGGAGCGCGGTTACCAGGGCGTTTTGGCGCATTCGAAATATTGACAAATATACGAATTAGTATAATATTTCTTTGCTCATTGATACCAACGGAAACTCGTAGGGGACTATTTGTGAACCTCTATGTTTCCAAATAGTCCTCTATGAGAGGTCTACTGCTTTATTCGAAGTAGTATCATAACACGCCACTGCGGCACGTTACACATTGGAGAATGAGATGAATCTGGAACAATTGCACGCGGCATCACGGTTGGCTTTGGACAATGCTGTTCTGAAGTCGATCGCGATGCATTTCTCACCCACCGCTTCGTACGAAGAGGCGCTGCACTGCGGCTTCTCGGAAGAACAAGCGAAAAGCTGTCGGTTCCTGGCGATCATCGTCAGGGATCACGGCATGAAGGGCGTAGAAGAGTCTGCGCAGAAAATAAAAGAGAGCCATCTCCAGAAGTTTCTGCACGAACGTCTTCTTCCGCGCTTGGAAGTCCTCGAGGTCGTTGCAGGCGCGCCCCTCATGATCGTTCTCGAAGATCGTTCTCTTCCGCTGGCCGACTTCCTGAAAGCCGAAAAACCATTGCAGGCCGATTGGACGTTAGCCGTCGGAGAGTATCGGATCCGATTGTCGTGGATCGACGAGTCAAGCGGTCGGGCGCCAGCTACCAAGCAATCGGTTGAGGTAACCCATCAGGAACGAATGTTGCAGCGTCGAAATAGCTCATTGATGGGAGGTGCTGCACGAATGGATCGATTCGATGTGCGTATGGATTTGTATCGGTTCGTCATCGATGCAATCGTCAGTCTCACATCGTATCCCCACAAGAGTGCTCTCCTGTTGATTCGTGATCATCTGGCGGGAGTGAAAACTTTCCCGCCTCGACTCTACGAAACCTATGTCGATCGTCTTCAGTGGAAGTTGGAGCGGTATGGTCTCGTTGCACAACAGCGAAGTCACTGCGACAAGGTCCTGGCGGAAGCTCGTGCTTCTGCCTGCGAGCAAGGGATTGCGTTTCTGGAGTACGAAATCGCGGAAGCGATGCGTGCTACGGAGGAGAGCAATGCGTGGCTCGATCCGAGTGTTTCACTTGTTGAAAAGCTTGCTTCGACAAGTTGCTATACGGTGGAGGCGATCGTTGTTCCGGGCAAGCCGGCCGGCAAAACCTATGCCTTCCTGCTTGATGCCGAATGGGTCAATCTTGCATGGCTCGAAATCCTCCTGAAGAAAGGGTACGCCGGTAGCCTGTTGATTTCGTATTACAATCGGGATCAGGGATGTCGTATTGCAGAAACCGGGCAAATCGACGGTTTCATGCTGCAACCCCACGGGTTCAGCTGCAAAGCGTACCAGATGGATAAACTTCAGTCGGCGATGAAGGAAGCGCAGGCGGCACGGGGCAATGCCAATGCCAATGTTCCAACGCTGCCGAAATGTCCGGATATTGATTACTTTTCACAGTTCCTTGATGATCATTTCCCCCTCACGTAGTAGGTAGTAGACGGTTCCGCTGAATTCGATACGCCTGAGCCCGTGTGCCATTTGGTACACGGGCTCTTTTTCTTGTCTTGCACCCTTTGGCTCTTTCGGCCTATACTCGCCCCTTTCCCAGGCCATCCAGAGGGCATTTGCAAAAATTATAAAATATGTTATAATGAAATGTTCCCCCTGAGATGAGCCTCTCCCAATCCGCAGTACAGGCAGCAACCCACGCGATTGAATCGCACCAGCGCATCCTCGTGGTGCCGCACGCGAACGTGGATCCCGATGGCCTCAGCTCGGCTCTGGCCTGTTTCCATGTGTTCACCGCGATGGGGAAGGACGTGACGGTCATTTGCCCCGATACGAAGCCCGAATCGCTCAGCTTCCTGCCCGGCTTCGAGAAGTTCGAACATGATCTCCAGGAATCGCAGGATTTCGTGATCACGATCAACCTCGAGAGCGGCGTGGAGGT
>CAZZDD010000031.1:2775-21812 GCA_964652185.1 uncultured Candidatus Peribacteria bacterium
GAAGTCGCCGCGGAGCTTTTGGCCCAGGGTGCGCGCCAACAGGAAATCATCCAGCATATCTACAAAACGAAGCCGCTCTCAACATTGAAGATCTGGGGCCGGGCGCTCAACCGCATCCAGATCGATGCGGCCGCGCGCATCGTGTGGTCGGCCATCAGTCGCGAGGATCTCGCCGAGATGGACGCGACGAGCAAGGAGACCCACGGGATCCTCGACGAACTGATTTCTACGATTCCGGACGCCGACGTGTACGTGCTCTTCACCGAGACCGAAGACGGCGGATTGAAGGCGAGCATGCGGTCCACGGCCGCGATTGACGTGTCGCGCCTCGCGGGCATGACGTATGGCGGCGGCGGCCACGCCCGCGCGTCGGGTTTCAAAGTCGCGAAGTTCGAGAATTTCCAGCTCCAAGTGCTCGAGTGCGTGCAGAAGCTGAAAGAGGGGATGCGTGCGCAGACGCATGATGATGCGATGCGAGATATTCCTCCTATGCCGCAGCCGGTGAAGCAGCAGGTCGCCCCCGTCGTACAGCCGGTCGCTCCAGTGGTGCAGGCGCCTGGCCCTAAGCAGCTTGATGTCATCCAGACGGTCAGGACGGACAGCGTCCAGCCGGGTGGCACAGACGTCCTGCAAACAGTATCAAGCCCCGTTCGGCAGTAACGAGTAGAAGTTGTTCAGCCCCTATAGTTGGCGTTGTCGCTGATTCTTGCTTTCGGCCAACGGTAAAGGTTGCTAGGATGTCGTGGCGCTTTTCGCGTATTTCATGCGCCTCGTACAGATCGGAAAAATCCTCGGCATGTCGGGACAGCAGCTTCGCAAGGAGCTGGAGTTGGTCGACTTCGGCGTGAAGCCGACGGACCGTGAAGTGCCGGACAACTTAGCGACCGGCATCATCCGTTTCGTCGCGCGCAAACACGGCATCACGATCGACGAGGCTTTGCTGCTGGCAGGAGGGCTCGCGCCCGAAGAAGACGATGGCCGTCCCGAAGCGCCGGAACCCGCAGCCGAAGAGGCCGCTCCCGTCGCCGCACCGGAAGCGCCCAAGCCCGCGACGCCCGCACCGGAGTCGCTTCACGTGCTGCGTAAGCTGACGCTCGACGACGTGTCGCGCGAAGCCGCAGCGCGCCATCGCCCCGCGATCATCCCGCCGCGCCCGGGTGGCCAGCGCCATCGTCCGCAGCAGCGCGACCGCAGGGAACGCCGCGAGGAGAAAAAGCCCGCCGTGCAGCAACAAATCAAGAAGAAAGAAGGCATCGTGCCGCTGCCGGCGCAGATCACGGTGAAGGAATTGGCGGAGAAGACCGGCATCCAGGTGCCCCAAGTCGTCGCGGCGTTGCTCAAGAACGGCGTGCTCGCGACCATCACGCAATCGATCGATTACGAAACGGCGGCGATCGTCGCCACGGAACTCGGCGTGCAGGTTGCCAAGGAGCAGGAGACGGCGAAGGTGGAAGACCTGCTCAGCAAGAACCTCGCCGAGCTCATCAAAGACGAGCCGGAAAACATGCAGGAGCGGGCGCCGATCGTCGTGGTCATGGGTCACGTCGACCACGGCAAGACGTCGATCCTCGATGCGATCCGCCAGACGAACGTCGTCGCGGGCGAATCGGGCGGCATCACGCAGCACATCGGCGCGTATCAGGTCGTGCATGCCGGCAAGCCGATCACGTTCCTCGATACTCCCGGTCACGAGGCGTTCACGCAAATGCGCGCCCGCGGAGCGCAGATCACCGATATCGCGATTCTTGTCGTCTCCGCCGAGGAAGGCGTGCGACCGACGACCATCGAAGCCATTAACCACGCCAAGGAAGCCGGCGTGCCCCTCATCGTGGCCATCAACAAAATGGACCGTCCGAACGCCGACCCGGACCGCGTGAAGGGCGAATTGGCCGCGCACGGCCTGCAGCCCGAGGAATGGGGAGGGGACACGTCATTCATTCCCACTTCCGCCGTTTCGAAGCTCGGCATCGACACGTTGCTCGATACGATCCTGCTGCGTGCCGAGCTTACGCCGTTCAAAGCCAATCCGAACCGCCGCGCGATCGGCACGGTCATCGAGAGCAATCTCGATCCGTCGCTCGGCGCGCTGGCCACGGTTATCGTGAACACGGGCACGCTCAAGGTGGGAGATCCGTTCCTCTGCGGTCGTACGACGGGCAAAGTCCGTTCGATGAGCGACGCGCTCGGCGTTCGCCGCGAAGCAGCGGGTCCTTCCGGTGCGGTGCGCATTTCGGGGTTCGGTGACGTGCCCAGCGTCGGCGATATTCTCCAGGTGATGACGTCCGAACGCGAGGCGCGTGACGTGCAGAAGACGCTCCTCGACGCGTCCGGTGCCGTTCAGCGCAAGCAGATGGGCGATCTCGTGTCACTCCTCCACGAAGGCAAGCAGTCGCAGCTGAAGATCGTTCTCAAGGCCGACGCTCAAGGATCACTCGAGGCTCTCCAGCAAGCCCTCGATAACCTCAAGACCAACGACCTCCAGGTGAAGGTGATCCACGGGGCGATCGGCGCCGTGTCGGAGAGCGACGTCATGATGGCCATGGCTTCGCAGGCGCTCGTCGTGTCGTTCCACGCGCCGGTGCCGGCCGCGGTCCAGCGCACGGCCGACCGCGAAGGGGTGAAGATCCGCGAGTACGAAGTGATTTATGCCCTCCTCGAAGAGATGGAAGCCCTACTCCAAGGCCTTCTCATTCCTGAAGAACAGGAGAAGGTGCTGGGCCACCTCGAGGTGAAGGAGGTGTTCCTCACGCAGAAGAAGGAGCAGATCGTCGGCGGCCGCGTCACCGACGGCGTCGTGAAGCGCGTCACGTTCCGCCTCATGCGCGAGGGCGAGCTCGTCGGCACGGGTCGCATCATGTCGTTGCGCAAGGTCGATACCGACATCAAGGAAGCGAAAGCCGACACCGAGTGCGGCATGCGCGTCGAATCGTCGATTCCCGTCCTGAAGGGGGATATCTTCGAGGTCTACAACAAAGAGTTTAAGAAGAAGGAAGATTAACTCCTCGCCGTCCGTGCATTCGCGGCTTGCAACTGCGCACGGGCGATTTCGTAGTTCGGCGCGTCGAGGAAAAAGTTCGACCGCACGCTGTTGACCGCGAGCTCCTTCGCGCCATCGCTCTTCGCCGCGCCGAGGGCGCCGACGAACCGCTGGAAGTCGTTCTTGCCGTTGATGCCCGTCGGGTGGTTGAACATTCTGCGCAGGTCGTGAGCCACTAGCGCATCGCTCGTGAGCGCTTCAATAGCTTCATCGACCGCCCCGGGCGTCGGAAAGGCCGTTTCAGCGACTTTTCCATGGTCGTTGTTGTAGATGCCCTCGACCACGCCGGCCCAACCCTCGCCGCCGATGCCGTAGCGCGTGCAGAGGTCGATCAGCGTCGGGTTCTGCGCGACGACCTGCGCCTCGGCGAAATCCTGTTTCATCGGATCGTCTATGTCGAACAGAGGGTTCAAGACCTTGTCCGGACGCAGAAAGAGCAATGCGGCCAGGGCATACCCGAAAGGTACCCACGAGAGTTTCCCCGTTCTGAAGAATTCCACTGCGCTGGCGGAACCGGTCAGCGCGACCGCTGCCGCCGCGAGCCCGAAGAGGAGAGTGCGGCCCATGAGCTTGCCCTTCACGTCCATCATGCTGCGCGATCCGAACAGGTCGTCGGACTTCTGGTGCGCCGCGACTTTCGAATCGAGCATGCGGTAGGCCTGCAGCTGATAGATGAGGTTCTGCGCCGCGTTTCCGGCCACCGACGTCAGGCCGAACGTCTTCACGAACGTTTCGAGCGCGGCGATGTCTTCCAGCACGACGTTGTCGCGTATTTTGTACGTGACGATCTTTTCGACCTCGTCGGGGTTGTCCGGGTTGCGCTGTAGCTTGTCTGCTTCTCCCAGTTCCAGGTACTCGTGCCCTTCCTCCAGCTCATCGCCGACGTTTTGCGGCGGAGGCGTGCGCAGGCGGGCGAGGATTCTTCCCAGCACCGCTACCGATAATCGGTCGTCGGTTTCGTCGGCTTCTTCCGCTCCGCCGACCGGGGGGAGTTGGCGGCGTTCGATCGTGCGTTCGTCCTCCCACTTCACCAGCGCGGGCATGAGATCGCGTTCGACGGCATTGAGCACGGGCCCGGCTTGCATGTGGAAACCTTTCAAGCGGTCGAGCATGTCCTTGCCGTACATGTGGTCGAGGTTGGCGTCGTGCATGACAATCGGCACTGTGCGCCAACGCTGCAAGCTTTCCCGTTGGTTCTGCATCGCGAGCATGCCCCGTTCCATCCCGAAGTTTGGAACGCGTTCTAGGCCGTTCTGCGGTGTGTTGAGGCCCATGGGCGATTATGGTCCTGCCGGGGGGCCGGGAGGTGGAGGAGGAGCTTGCGGCGGTTGTTGCTGCGGAACGCGCGCGCGGATGTAGTTTTCGGCTTTTCGTTCGAATTCGGAGATATCGGTTCGCTGCGCGCCGGTATGTTCCATGAGTTTCGCGATCGATTCCTTAAAGTTCTCGTCGGTCAGCTGAACGCCGCTGCCTTCGAAGTGATCTTTGAAAATGCGTTTGATTTCATCGATATCGCGTTCATTGCCGGTGAAGGTGTTGTTCGCGGTCGTTTTAAAGGCGGTTTTTGCAGGTTCCCGCATCGTATCGGCGTGCGCCTTCAGCTGATCGCGCGGGTCGTTTTGGCCTATGAGAGCTCTCCATCCGCCGCGTGCCTGCGCAGCACGGGCGGTCGAGATGCCTCGCGGGGTGAGCATTTGAGCGGCGTTGAGCAGGTTCTTGCCGCCGCCGACGGGGAACGGAATGTTCGAGAGCGGCGCTTCCGCGGCGAATTTGCCCGCCTGCACGCCCGTTTCCCTGATGGTGTTGATCGCGCCGGCGCCCGGCATGTCGGCGGTCATGATGGCCAGCACTTCGAAGGTGGCCGTCCAGAGGACCGCCATGACCATGAGGACCCAGAGCAGCTGACCGAAGCTGCCGACGCCGTCGATGAGGTTGAATGTGATGCCCTCGAGGCCGGCGGGCTGGATCCTGCTGCCTGCGTTGGCCATGATGAAGCCGACGCTGAGCGGCACGGCAACCGCTGCCGGAAGCAGCGCCGCTTTCAGGAACATGTCCCAGATGGTTTTTGCTTTGCTCTTCAACTGGCCGAAGGGTCCTTCGTCGGGCACGACCCAACTCAGGAAGTAAAACGGCATGAACGCCATCGTGAGCCAGAGCACGGGAATGCGGATGACGAGCGCCACGAGCAGCGCGGCCAGCGGGAAGAGAATCGCGATGTGCAGCACGACGACGACCATCTCGCGCAGGATGAAGAGCAGGAGGTCGGCGATGTCGTTGTTCTGCTGGACGCGCGTGATGATGCCGAGCTGCGAGAGGCGTGCGTGGTTCACCACGAGGCCGTTGAGGACCGCTCCGTGTTTGGTGCTCGTATTGGCGTCGAGCTTGATGTAACGCACGCAGAACGCGAGCGGACATTCCCAGCCGTTCTGCCCATCCAACCTGTTGACCTCATCGGGCTCTGGCATGAGGCGGAAATCGGCGACGGCTTTGCAGGCGCAGGAGAAGTTCTCGCCCGCGGGGTTCGGCTCAAGGCATCCGTTGATATTCGTGCTGATGTAGCGGCATTCCGATCCGGGAGCGACCATCGCCGTGGGAATCGAGTAGACCGTCGCCGTGGCGACGTTCGCGATGTCGATGACCACGCGGGGGATGAACCATGAGAAGTTCACGAGAACGACGGCCAGGATGAACGTTTTCAAATGGGAAGAGACGAATTCTTTGTTCGCGGTCACGACCGTGTAGACGGCCGCGCCGATCAAGGCCACGGCGAATACGACGTTCATGAGGTTGCGGGAGAGCTGCCAAATCTCGTTCAATATGTTCATGATTCCCTCTTCGAAGATGAACCGGGGGTCCATCAAGAAGATCAGGAACGAGAAGACGAACCACGTCATCAGGTTCAGGAAATTCGACGCAAGCATCGTCCAGTTCGAGATCATGGTGTACGTATCGTCGATCGGGAAACCGCCGCCACCTTGCGCAAGCACCTTCACCGGTAGCAGAAGTGCCACGATCGCGAGGGGCGCGAGCCAGCTCCAACGGATGTTTTTGTGTGCGGGCATTCCGATAAGTATAGCATAAAACGAGTTTTTGCTCAATGGGCTGCGGCAACAACATTCCTCGTCGTATGGCCCCTTCGTCAGGCAATTTGATCGTTTTTATATGAATAAATTTTGTGTACGATAAATAGTATTTTTAAGCAATAGACTTCATCTTTTTGGCATTAATAAGCCATTTTAATTGAGTACATCTTGTGATCATTATCTTGAGTAAATTCCTTGCACTTATCCAGTATTCGTGAATACTACTTGTGCTCATATGTCGACCGCTGCCGTCCTCAAGTCGCTGTTCAGCTCGCAAACGCGAGTAAAACTGCTGTCGACGTTCTTGCTCCACCCGGAGGAGGAGTATTTCATCCGTGAGCTGACCCGCCTCCTGAACGAGCAGATCAACAGCATCCGCCGCGAGCTCGAAAACCTCCGGAAGATCGGACTGGTGAAGGCGCGCCACAAGAACCGCAAGAAGTACTACCACGTCGATACCGATTTTCCGCTGTACCAAGACCTTCGCAGTTTGTTCTCTAAGGCGGTCCAGGGCGAGAGTCCGCTCGTGCAGAGCCTCCGCGCGTTGCCGAACGTGAAGCTCATCCTGCTCGCCGGCGCGTTCGTGAGCAGCGAGAGCAAGGTGGACCTCCTCATCGTCGGCGACGTGAAGAAAGAAGTGGTCGAAGCGTTGCTGCTGCAGGACCCTCAGATGAAGTACGTGAAATATTCGATCTTCTCGGAGGCCGATTTCCTGTACCGCCTCAGCTTGAAGGATCGGTTCGTCATCGAAATCCTCAACGATCCGCGGCACATGGTGGTGCTGAACCAACTGCAGAAGCAGATCGACGAGGCGACGCGATAAGAAGCACAGGGGAGAAAGAGAGGGGGAAAAAGCGAGAATGATTTCATGGGCGCAAATCTGCTCTCTGCTTCTGTTTTCTGCTTCTTTTCCCCCTTTACACACACCTCTGCCTTCTATAGGCTCTCCGCACACTTTTGTATATGCCGCACAAGACCCTCCACGACCAGGCCACGCAGTATTTGCGCTCCGTTCCCGACATTCAGCCGGGATACACCGTCCGTGTGCACGAGCGCATCCAGGAAGGGGAGAAGACGCGCGTGCAGATCTTCGAAGGTCTCGTGATAGGGGTGCACAAGGGTCATGTTCAGACGGACCGCTCCTTCACCGTCCGCAAGGTGGTGTCGGGCATCGGCGTCGAGAAGGTGTTCGCGTTGCATTCCCCGTCGCTCGAAAAGATCGAAGTGAAGAAGGTCGCCAAGGTTCGCCGCGCCCGCTTGAACTTCCTCCGCGGCCGCACGGGTAAGGCCGCCCGCATGATCGAGCGTTTCACGAACGAAGGGGAATTCGAATCGCTCAAGGTCGAGAAGGACATCGCGACGCAGCAGGAAGAGGCGCCGATCGTCGAAGCTCCCGCTGTGGACGCTTCACAGGAGCAGCCTGCCGCGGCTGCGGAGAAGGCCTCCGAACCTGCGGCCTGACCTGATATCATCGTTCCATGAATGCCGTCCTGATTGGTAACTATGGGGTCGGTAATTTCGGCGATGAAGCGCTGAAGGAGTATTTTCTGTCGACCTACCCGGAGATCGAGTGGATCGTCCTCTCGTCTCGGCCCGCTTCGCACAACGAGCTGCCGCGATTACCGGTCGGCGTGCGGTCGTTTTTTGGCACGTCCTGGCTGAAAACCATCGGTGCCATTCGCCATGCCGACGCTGTGGTGTTCGGCGGCGGGACGCTCTTTACGGATATCGAATCGGTGAAGGCCTGCGTGCTCTGGGGCGTTCATGCGTTGGTCGCTCGGCTCTTCGGCGTGCCGGTTTTTCTGGCCTTTCAAGGAGTCGGTCCGTTCAAGACCCGTTTCGGAGAAGCGATTGCACGATGGGTCGTGGGCCGCGCGCGGTACGTGTCGGTGCGCGACGCCTCTTCTATGGAACGCATCCGGTCGTGGAACCCTGGCGCCGTCGAAACCTTCGATCCCGTTTTCGCGCTCTTCCTGCAAAGGAAGAAGTCCCGCTCGGATGACGGATCATGTGTCCTGATTCCGCGGCACAATTCCGGCGCGACATTCGACCGAATGGTGGATTTGCACGCGGATACAGTAAAAGGACCGGTTATCATCGCGACGTTCCAGCCGGATGATCCACGGGAGAGGGAAGTGGTCGAGCGCCTGCACCGCCGATTCCCGCATGCATCGGTCCGCACGATCCGCGACGTGGATGAACTCATGGAATTGCTTGCGCGTGCCGGACGCTGCATCACGGAGCGGTTCCACGGCGCTCTCGCGGCAGTCGCAGCAGGAACGCCGCTGTCGACGGTGTCGCAAGCGGACGGCGACAAGATCTCGGGCGTGCAGGCGACGTTCAGCTCTCCCGACGGATTCGCATCGGCGATGCAACGCGTCCGCGCGGGGGAAGATGCGTTGCGAAGGGCGTTGGGGTTGTGATCGTGCAGCCGCTTTCTTTTGAAGAAAAAGCCACTTTATGCTATACTTTAGGGGATGAACGCAACAATCTTCCTCACCCCAGACGAGCGCGCGGCGTTCGAAACATTGCCTGCAGATGTCCGTGAAGGATGGTCCGTGCAGGACGAAACACTGGACGCGTACGAAAGCGTGCGCCAGATCGCGATGCGGTACGGCATGGCCGATTTCGGCATGCACCCCTCGGTGAAAGACATCGTGGAGCAGATTCTGCAGGGCGCCGCTCCCGACACGGTGTCGCTCGCGCACGTCGGTCCCGATATCCAGAAAGAGTTTTACTACATGATCGGTGCCCGCGGCGTTCGTGCCCTCATGCAGACGATCGCATCTGGCATGCGTACCGATGAAGACGTCGAAGCCTATGCCGCGCTCAGCGTCGTCCGTCACAAACTCCTCGAATTGAACGCTTCCACCACCCGCCGATGATCGCCATTTCCAACGAATCCGCAGATCGCCCGCTTATCCGCACGCCCGAGCAGATGCGCGTCATCGTCGAGCGCTTGCGCACCGACGGGTACGAAATGGATCGTGTGAACAGCATGCTCGATACGGCCGAGGAAAAACAGAAATTGGTCGAGCAGCTTCAGGTCTACGATCCGGAGTTGAATGGCGAAGCACATCTTTTGGCCGAGGATATCGGTCTGTATAAGCAGGAATTGGAAACGAAGAAGGAGTGGAATACGTGGGAATTCGTGAAGAGCATCCCGGGCCGCGTGTGGGGAACGATGAAAGCGCATCCGTATATCACGACCGCAACCGTCGTCGGTTTGGCCGCCGCGGGTTTGTATTTCTATTACCCCGGCGCCGACGTCGCCGTCGCGACGGGCATCGGACGCCTGCGCGATTGGATCGGGTCGTATATGGTCGGCAACAGTGTCGCCCAAGCGACCGAAGCGGCCAGTGAAATCGGGGGTCAAGCGGTTGAAGCGACGCAGGAAGCCGCCGGTGCAGCGGCACAAACGGCTGAAGAAGCGCTTGGAGGGGCACTCGAAAACGTTCCTCTCGAAGCTCCTCCGGCCGCACCGCTGCCAACGGATATTCCCAGCCTCGATGAGGCTGGCGAGATCTTGAAAGGACTCGAATAAACCCCGCCTCCATGGCACAACCCGACACACCAAAATCCTCCATCGACACACAAAAAACCGCACCGATGGTGCAGGAGTTCGTTCGGCAATCCGATGCGGTGAGGAGCGCCCTCGCCCTGCCGGTTGCCGACGACTGGAAGCAGTTGATGGAGAAGGTCGCGTCGGATATTCCGTCTCCCAATGCAGCGAAGATGGGCATCGTGGCTAAGGCCGAGCTCGTTCGTCGTTACCAGGAATTGTCGGCGGAACGCGAGGGCGTCGCGTTGGCGCTTCGCGCGGTTGTGCGATACGTCACCGAAAAAAAGCAATTGGACCCCGTGCAGCAGGCAGGGGTTTTGCGCGCTCTTAGCCGATACATCGATCAACGCGACATGTACGACGGCATGATCGCTGGTAAAATCCCGACTGGCTCATCGTTGCCGCCCTACCTGTCGAAGTACGTGGGTACGCGGCAGCAGGAGCAATTCGCCGTCCGGGTGACGGGATACATGCTTCCGCTCCAGTACGACGTGCGCGATAAGGCGGGCCTGAAGGAATCGCCGCAGAAAATCACGCCGCTTACCAACGAGATCGCGGCGGGTGCGGTACGTTTGAAAGTCCGCATGGCGACCGTGTTGGAGTGCGCTCCGAAGGGCACGCTTGCAACAGAAGTAGCACCGTACGCGCGCCTGCTCGAGAGCGCCGGATTTCAGCTGAAGGGCCAGGAGTCGTTCAGCGTCGAAACGATCGATGCGGCGAAATTCCTCGTGGCGTACATTCTTAAGTATAAGACGGACATCGAAAAGTACGCTGCGGTCCGCGCGAAGGGAAATGTCAAAGACCTGACGATGGCCGAGGCGCTCGAGTGCGCTGCGCAGTCTTCCGCCGTGGGCGATCTTGCGCGCGAGGTGTCGCTGCACGCGAAAGACTTGCTCAGCATGGATTTGCCCGACATCCGCTCGTTCGTGGGAAATTTATTCGAGAAGGGCGAATTCATGCCAGAGCGCATGCTCGAAGTGGCGCTCGCGCCGCTCGCAAAGTTGGATACCGCAAACGAACAGGATCGCGCGAAATTCGAAGAAAATGCGAAGGCGGTGATCGCGTTCTTCCGTAGTGCCGAAGCCAAACAGTACAGCGCAGGACGCCTCGATTCGTACATCCACAATTTCAACGAGCCACAGCGTCGCATGATGCTCGCGCTCGCCGACAAAGTGACGGGGCCAACGAACGTGAAGAATACCGTTGATCGTTTGCTCCAAGCCGCGTTTATTCCGTCGGATCCGGCGAAGCAGGACGCCGTCGAGCGCCAGGTCGCCGCGAAGCTCCAGGAACTCGTCGTCGGCCAGCGCATCAGCGCGCGCGACACTTTCGATCTCTATTATCTATTGGAAACCAAGGGCAGTGACGTTCTGCTGGCGTACAAGCTCGTGCATTTGCTCGATTCGTATGGCGAACAGCGCCTGTCGACCGAATTGCAGCTCCGCTTGCTCCGTACGCTCGTCGATGTCGCCACGAGCAGCGCGGGCGATACCGAGGAGCTCGCGAAGGAATTCAATCTGAGCGCCGAAAGCCAGGTCGAATTGCAGAACGTGCGGCAGTACCTCTCCGAAGCGGGCGTCAGCGCGCTCGGCAACTGGTACCAGCGCTGGTGGTCGTTCAACGTGAATTTCCCGGAAGTCGCCATCCCGCTTGAAGTGATAAGCGTGAGCGGCGTCGCCATACCTGCGGGCATGCTCATATGGAAAGGCATTGTTTCCTGGAACGTCGGCGGATTCGAAAAATTCGCGAATGCCGGACCGACAGGTGGCAGAGCCTATCTCTTGTCCAAGGCGAGAACGCCTGCTGAAAAAGCAATCATTGAAAATATTCCCGCGGAGCGTATCCATGCTGCGCAGCGCGAAGTCGTTGAAATTCTCGGCGAATATGATCGCTTGGGGCGTCGATTCCACTTGTTCCGCGGCGGGAAGTTGATGCGGGACGGCAATGCGATCATGCGCGCGGCGTCGACGGAAGAATTGTCCGACATCGCAGTCGCCCTGAAAAGGCGCTACCCGAACGCGAACGACGTTGCGGAGAAGCTCCTGAGCATGACGGGCGATGAAGACGCCATCCGCACCGCCTTGAGAGGCGCGGGTTTCGCGGGCGACGACGTGGAAGCCGGTATGTCGTCCATCGAGCGACGATTGACAGAATTGAGCCAGCAGGCGTCTCTGCCCGGCGAGGTCCGCGGCGTCCAAGCTGGATTGCGCGAGGTCCGCTTCAGCCAGCTTTCGACCGACGCGCGGTTGCTTACACGCGAGCTTGATGAAACGATGAATATTGCGGATGCGGCGGTGCGGCGCGATGCGTTGGACGCATGGATCGTACGCGCGAAAAAATTCCAGGCGCAGGCCAACGATCTGTCGAAGTCCATGCCCGATGCGCGACGTCTGCTTGCCGAAGAGATCATGGGTAAGGGTGCCGTTACCGACGACGTTTGGAAAACCGTCGAAGAGATGCATGCCGCCGTTGCGCTTGAACAGAAAGTCGCGATCTTGAACAAGGCGAACCTGCCGCCCGACCAGCAGCGCGCGGTGAAGAAGCTCGCGCGCCTCGGTATTGCCGGAGAAAGCGATGACGCGGTCCGCGCCGTGGACGTCGTCGAAGACCTGCCGGCCGCCGCGCGGGAATTCCTCCGGAACATCGACGACGCCGAGAAGACGGGCTCCTCCATCGCGAAGCTCGCGGCCGAAGCGCCTGTAGAGGTGCTCGACGACGCCGCAAGGGCCGGCGGAAAAGCCGCGACGCTGAGCCGGGCCGCGAAAGCCGGCCGCGCGAGTGAATTCCTCGGAAAGGGCGCGTTGACCCTCGAAGTGTTCATCGGCATCTACATGCTCTACGAGAACCGCCAGCGCATGGCCGCCGCCGAAAAAGAAGGTGACACGGAAACCGCGCGCATCCTGAAAGAACGCGAACGCTCGATCGCGTTGGCATCCGGCGGCGGCGCCATGTCTCTCGCGTTGAAGCCCCTTTCCTTGTCGCTTCCCGCCGCCGTCGTCCTCGCGGGCGGCACGTGGTACGCCGATACGCTCTATGATCACGCGATCGAGCTGAACAAATCGACCTCGGATGAGTATACGAAGGAATCGTCCAGCACGTTGCTGTATAACGCGGAACGATTGCGCGGCGTCCACACGACCGATGCGGTCACGGATGGTCCCGAAACGCGCGAAATCCGGCGTGCGCTCATGCTCGAAGCGTTCCTCCGCAAACGCGCACGGACGTCTTCCGGCGTGCGCGCGGGCATGGCGGTCCTCGATTACATGACGAAATCCTCGTCCGAAGGCGCGTTCGACATCAAGGGCGCTGCTGATATCGCGAAGACGACGCCTACGGCATTGCTGGAAACTGCGTGCGACGTCGCGGCGCTCTATGACGCACGCGAGACGTTGGCCGCGCAGAAGTTGCCGTTGAGTTTCACGTATAACGGAAACATCGTCGATCTTTCGTTGCTACCGAGGATTCTCGAAGACCAGCGCACGATTTTCAGCGACGTCGCGATGGCGGGCGTGAGCGTGATTGCGCGCCAGTACAAAGCGTACGAACTCCAGCAGCAGCGCGCCGCGTACGTCGCGATCGGCGAGATCCGGTCGAAGGTGACGAACCCTGAACAGGGCTGGTCCGAAGCGGCCGACGTCGTACGACCGATGATTCTGCGCCGCCTCGCGCCCTCGATCGCCGCAGCCGAAGCGCGCGTCGCACATTACTTCACTGGATTCATTCCGGAGCTGCAGACCGCTGCCGCCATGCTTGAATTGCGCCGCACGGTTCTGGAGATGTCGACGTCGCTCCAGTCGGCGATGCTCAATCCCGAGAACTCGAGCGAACAGATCGCCGCGATAGAGAAGCGGATCGTCCAGAATCTCGAAACCATCGACCCCCAGAAATTGTATGATAACGCGAATTCGACGCAGGGGTCCGCGCGTTTCAACCCGTTGAAGCACGGGATCGTCACCATGAATACGTCGTTCGGCGGCCCCCCCGACCCCGGTACGAACCTTCAGTGGAGGACGGCGGGCATCCGCGACGTTCAAAAAGTGATCGAAAAACAGCTCGGGACGCCGCTGGAACGCTGCGTGAGCGCCTTGATCGACTGAACGCCGTTTTGGCGTGTGTGCCTATCCTGGGAAAGTGTTTTTTGCTAGTCTAGCCCGGCTTTTCTATGGATATTCGAAATTTCTGCATCATCGCGCATATCGATCACGGCAAATCGACGTTGTCGGATCGCATGATCGAACTCACCGGCACGCTGCAGAAGCGCGAGATGAAGAGCCAAACGCTCGATATGCTCGATCTCGAACGCGAGCGTGGCATCACGATCAAGCTGACACCCGTGAGGATGGAGTGGAAGGGCGTCGAATTTAATCTGATCGACACGCCCGGCCACACCGACTTCCGCTACGAAGTGTCGCGCAGCCTCGCCGCATGCGAAGGTGCCATTCTGCTCGTCGATGCATCGCAGGGCATCCAAGCCCAAACAATCGCGGTCTTGATGATGGCGATGGAGCACGATCTCGCGATCATCCCCGTCTTGAACAAGATCGACCTCCCCGCGGCGGACCCAGAGCGCGTGAGCGAAGAAGTTGTGAAGCTCATCGGCTGCAAGAAAGAGGATATCTTCCGTATTTCCGCGAAAGACGGGACGAACGTTGATCAGGTGCTCGATGCCGTCATCGCTCGCGTTCCCGCGCCCAGCATTCCGATCGAAGCGCCGGGCACACGCGCGCTTATTTTCGATGCGTTTATGGACGGCTACCGCGGCGCCATCGCGTACGTCCGCGTGATCGACGGCGAGCTGAAAAAGGGGATGAAGGTGCATCTCCTGGGACAAAAAACGCAGTTCGACATCCAGGAGGTTGGGCACTTCTCGCCGCAGTATGTTCCCGATGAAAAGCTCGTCGCCGGCCAGATCGGGTACGTCGTGTCGGGCATGAAAGACGTTCGCCTGGTGCGCGTGGGCGACACGATGGCTTCCGCGCCGGATCTCGCGCTGCTGCCCGGTTACAAATTGGTGCAGCCGATGGTCTTCGCGGGGTTGTACCCGACGGAAGCCGATAAGTATCCGGACCTGCGCGACGCGCTCGAGAAGCTCACACTCAACGATTCGGCCCTCTCGACCGAACCCGAACAGAACGCCGCGCTCGGCAACGGCTTCCGCTGCGGTTTCCTTGGATTGCTTCACCTCGAAATCGTGCAGGAACGGCTCGAACGTGAGCACAACTGCGACCTGATCGTTACGGCGCCGAGCGTGCTCTACGAAGTGAAGCTGAATGCGAAGAACCCCGGCGAATACGTTCGCAGTTCGCTCATGAAGATCGACGAGCCGGACGTCGCCCGCATCAGCAACCCCGCCGACTTTCCGGATCCGGTCATCATCGCGGAAGTGCGCGAACCGTGGGTGTCGCTCGAAGTCGTCTGTCGCGACGTCGACGTCGGCATCGTCATGCAGATGTTGCAGGAACGGCGCGGCATGCAGAAGGCGCACGAATACCTTGATGCCGAGCGCGTGCTGTTGAAGTTCGACGTACCGCTCCAGGCGATCGTGCTCGATTTCTTCGACAAACTGAAATCATCGACGGAAGGCTACGGTTCGATGAGTTACGAACCGCTCGGCTATCGCAGCGGCGATCTGGTGAAGCTGCAAATCCTCCTCGCCGGCGAGCCGGCCGAAGCGCTCTCGACTATCGTGCACCGCGGCGACGCGCATGCTGTCGGCGGCATCGTGTGCAAGCGGCTGAAAGATGTGCTGCCCCGCGCGCAGTTCGAAATCGCGATCCAAGCGGCCATCGGGGGGAAAGTCGTGGCCCGTGAAACAATCGGCGCGATGCGCAAAGACGTCACGGGGTACCTCTACGGCGGCGACGTGTCGCGCAAGAACAAGCTCCTCGATAAGCAGAAGAAGGGCAAGAAACGCATGAAGCAGATGGGCAAAGTGACCATCACGCAGGAGGCGTTCTTGAGCGTTCTAAAACGAGATTAATCGTTCGGTAACGGCGGAACACCAATCGGTATCTCAATCTCGTCGCCGCACATCAGTTTTTGGAGGAAATCGATATTCACCTTTCTCAAATCATCGAGCGTCGTGTTCTCTGGCAGTTCTTTCGTTTGTTCCTGCCACTTTGTTTGGGCGTCCGGTCCATATGCACGCCCGTAAAATGATCCGATCTCTCCAATCTCCTGTGAAATATCGGTTCGTTCACTCATGTACCCATATTTCTCCCTCCGTTCTTCTTCGTCAACGTGATCACTCGTCCTCCTTCGGTGCTTCGATCTGCGGCGCCATGTGCATGTAGCTTTCGAAGACCGATTGCAGGATGCCGATCGTGACTTTCTGCAGATCCGGGAACGACGGCGCCTTGCCGTGCGCTTTTAGGAATTCTTCGAGGACGAACGTCGTGAGCTGCAACACGGTGCCGTCGATGTTGCCTTCGTCGACGATCAAGGATTTCAAAATGCGTTCGGGGTCGGTCGCGAGGACCATCTCCATGCCGAGGATCCACGTGCCGAGTGTCGCGTTGGCCGACGCGTCGAGCGCGGTTTCCTGCACCGCGAGCGAACGCGTTTCGTCCGGGATCGCCACCCCGCGTTCCGCGAGGTATTCCTCGACGGCCTTCGCGCAGTCGGGGTTCACGAGCGAGAGGATCGCGAGCAGGAACGGCGACGGACAGTCGAGGGCCACGAGCCGCGAAATGAGCGTCGCCAAATGCGTGCGTTGCGTGTCGCTCAAGAACGCCATGATCATCTGCGCCACGCCGTCGTCGCGCTTCTTCGCTTTCTTTTCATCTTTCTTGGCTTGCTGTTGCGCCGCTGCGGCACCGGCAAACCTGGCCTTCGCTTCTTCGCTCAGGCTTTCGCTCGCGCTGCCGCCACCCTCGTCGGGCGACATGTTTTCGCCGGGTCCTCCGAGATCCATGAACATATGCGAAATCCTACCGTGCGGCAGGGGAATGGGAAATACGGAAATCGTGCGACGCGCTCATCGGTGCTCAGCTTAGGCCTTCGCCTTCGCTTTGATCTCCGTCGGTTCGATGTGCACCAACGTCGCCCATTGGCGGGAGCCCGTGAACGTGGAGAGTTTCTTCTTCGAGAAGGCGACCTTGCCGTCGACGGAGGCGTGGATCGTCCAGTCCTTGCCCATGTAGGTGTTCTTTCCGACGCGGAAGAGCGTGCCCTTCTGGCGCACGAGCACTTCGCCGGCGCGCACGAGCTGGCTTCCGAAGCGCTTTACGCCACGGCGTTTGGCCCGACTATCTCGGCCGTTTTCTGTAGTGCCGCCTGCTTTCTTGTGTGCCATAGGGTACGGGGATTCTACAGAACAATTTTTCGTCTGCAAGGCGAAAATTGCCTTAAAAATGGCCCTTCGACAGGCTCAGGGTCATTCGATTCGGGTATTCAACTTAAAACGAGGCCCGAGGCCGTGGCCGAGGACCATGAGTGAACGCTTTGTGCGAATCGAATGGTTGCGGGGACAGGATTTGAACCTGTGACCTCGAGGTTATGAGCCTCGCGAGCTACCGGGCTGCTCCACCCCGCGATGAGTGGTGGGATTGTAGCGACGCTTTCGCGTAAGACAAGCGGCAATCCCATTTACGCGCCTTTTTTCAGCTCTTCGAGCTGGCCGCGGCGGAAGAGGAAGAGCTGCCAGTGTTCGATGACCGGCATCTGCTGGAGAAGTTCGAAATAGGCCGCTTCCCGGCGTTCCAGTTCGGTCGAGCCGCTTTGGGTGATCGGCCCCCGCGCGTTCGGGTCCGGCGTGATGATGATCAGCTTCTCGCCGGGGTTCAGCTTCCCCAGGTTTTCTTTCGCATACTTATCTTTGTACTGCGCGCTGCGGTAGTACTCCAAATCGCCGTAGCCAAGCTCGATCGTGTCCGCGATGCGGAGGTTTTCCGTCTCGATGTCGCTCAGCGTCTGTTCGAACAGGATATTGCGGTAGAAAGAGAGCGTGAGTCCGAACGCCATGAACCCAACGACCGTGAGGCCGATCACGATGGTGAGCTGCTTGCTGATGGGCTGTGTCGCTCGGGTGTACGCCATGACGGGGGACAGTCTACACTAGGTTTGTGGTCATCTACTGCTCGGGCATCGGCGGTATCGGGCTCAGCGCGTACGCGGCATTGCAGCGGCACGCGGGCCACGACGTGCGCGGCAGTGATCGCAGCGATAGCGCCTTGCTCGATGATTTGCGGAGGCAAGGCATCGAGGTGTTCTTGAACCAGGACGGTACGCACGTGACGGCCGACGTGGATTTGTTCGTGTATTCCGAAGCGATTCCGGAAGATTCGCCCGAGAGGATGAAAGCGAAAGAGCTCGGTATCACGCAGCAATCGTATTTCCACGCGCTTGGCGAACTGAGCAAGCCGTACGACGTGATCGCGATCTGCGGCACGCACGGCAAATCGACGACGACGGCGATGGCGGCGAAGGTATTCGTCGATGCGGGGCTTGACCCCACGGTCGTCGTCGGCACGAAATCACCCGATCTCGGCGGCAAGAACTGGAGAAAGGGAAACTCGAACGTGTTCATCGTCGAAGCGTGCGAGTACCGGCGCGATTTTCATCATCTCTTCCCGGACACGGTCGTGATGACGACGGTCGACGGCGATCACTTCGACGCGTTCGGATCGCTCGACGAATACCGCGAAGCGTTCGTGCATTTCTTGAAGCAGTTGCCCGATGGGCGACTGGCGATCATCCATGCATCTGATCCCGCGAGCGCGGATGTCGCCGAAGCGAGCGGCCACCCTGCGATCGACGCCGATGCATTCTCGCTGCCGACGCTCGGCGTGCCCGGAGAACACATGCGCCAGAACGCGCGACTCGTCGTTGCGCTCGCGAAGCACTACGGCATCGCGGAAGATGTCGCGCTGAAGTCTCTTGAAGGATTCCGCGGCACGTGGCGCCGCATGGAAGTGAAAGGCACGCGCGCGGACGGCGTGACGGTGATCGACGACTACGCGCATCATCCGGTGGAAATTCGCGCATCGCTGCAGGCGATACACGAAGGATATCCCGGCCGCAGGATCGTGTGCGTTTTCCAGCCACACACGCACAATCGAACGCTCGATATGTACGCGGATTTTTTGCCCGCATTCAGCGACGCCGATCTTGTGGTCCTGCCGAACGTGTACGCGGCACGCGAAGTAAGCGCGGAGACGGTCGACGTCGCGCGATTCGCCGCGGACATCGCCGAAAAGAGCGGCATCGAAGTTCGGGACGGCGGGGGATTGGAGGGCACGCTGCAATGGCTGCAGCAAGCCATTAAACCGAACGACGTCGTCGTCACGATGGGTGCCGGGGACGTCACGAGTTTGGCGGCGAAAATCCTCGGTTAATCTTCTTCGCGGTTCGCCGC
>CAZZDD010000031.1:21912-30538 GCA_964652185.1 uncultured Candidatus Peribacteria bacterium
ACGTCACGAGTTTGGCGGCGAAAATCCTCGGTTAATCTTCTTCGCGGTTCGCCGCGTTGCGCAGCGTCGTCGGTGACTTGTACGTGTCGAGGATCGTCGTGATGATCTTCGCGATCTCGGCGCGCGTGATCGGCGCTTCGGGGTCGAACGTTCCCGTGCTCGCGCCCGCGGCATCTTTGCGTCCGGCGACGACATCGTCGTTCGCGGCGGTTTCGATCGCGGCGGCGAAGCGATGGCTCACCGGTACGTCGGTGAAGACGTTGCCCTTTTGCCACTTGAGCGGCACGTCGAACGCTTGCATCAGCGTTACGACGACTTCGCCGCGCGTCGCGGGTCGGGCCGGATCGATCGTCCCGTCGGCGTAGATGAGCCACGCGCGGCTTTCGCTGCTCGCGAAGAACGCGGAGAACCACTGTCCCGCGCCGGCGGGGTTCTTGGGCGCGCTGGTTTTGAATGCTTCTTCGCTGAGGCCCGACATGCGGTGGGCGATCTTGCTGAGCTCCGCGACCGTCACGCTGTTGCCCGGACCGAACGTGCCCGTCAGGTTGCCCGCTTCGTCGCGATAGCCGGACAGAATGTTGCGGCGCGCGGCCTCGAAGACGTACGTCGAGAACCAATCGCTCTGTAGCACGTCCTGCAGCTGCACGTTTTCGCCGTCGGCGACGATCGTCAGATATTTCTTCGATTCCTTCCCTTGGCGCTCGCGCACCTTATTGGCGGTATCGCAATCGAAGAAGATGTCGAACGAGACGCGGCCTTTTTCGACCAATTGGCCCGCTTTGGGCGCCGGTTTCACGCAACCGTCGCCGAAACTTTCGTACTGCAGTTTATATTGGCCTTCCGGCAGGCCTTCGTAACTTTTGGGCGTGACGTCCGAGAACGTGAGGCCGTCGGGTCCGGTCAGCGTGAAGACCGTTCCCTCGGGGTCGCTCTGGACCGAGACGGTGCCCGTTTTCGCGAGCTTATAGTTCAGCGTGATGCGGATCGTGTCGCCGGGGTACACCGAAAACGGCGATTGCTGGCGGCTGTCGTACGATTTATCGAGCACGCCGTTTTTGTAGATGCGCATCGTCGTGATCGATCCGCTCGGGAGGTTGGCGTAGATGACGTAGTTGCCGCTCGGGATGTCGGCGAGCGTTTCGGCTTCTGCTGTGCCCGTGCGCTGCGTGTGGTCCGGGTAGGAGAGCAGCCATGAACCCAGCGCACCGCCGAGCGCCGCCTGCTCGATGACCACCGTTCCTTTCCCTTCAGGGATCACGATCGCTTCCCCGGTGTCGATCGGCGTCGTTTCCGTCACGGTTTCGCCCGATTGTGCGAACGAAACGGCGGGAAGGAGGATCAGCGAGAGGAGTGCGAAGGAAAAGCGCATCGGCAGGGTGGGGGAATGGACGCAGTCTATACGAGCGCGGCGTTCCGATGGACTTTTCAGGCGCGGCGTTTCGCATCCTGCTGTGCTTTCGCTACGATGGTCCCATGTGGAAGCTATTCCGCGAACACGCGGGCCAGCATCGTATTCTCGGCGGCGCGGCGGTCCTCGCGATCATGCAGGCGGGCGCGTCGGTCATGGGCCTCGTGCGCGACAGGCTTTTGAATCAGACGTTCAGCGGCGATCTTGGCACCGTCGACGCATATATCGCCAGTTTTCGGCCGAGCGACTTACTTTTCCAGTTGACGATCATGGCCGGCATCTCGACGGTCCTCGTGCCGCTTCTCACGCGTGCGCACAGCGGAGGGGAGTCGTCGAAGTTGCTGTCGAGCGTGATGGGAATCGGTTCCCTCGCCTTCGGTCTCATCGCGCTGGTGGGCGCGTTTTTCTTTCCGTTCATCGCTCCCGTCTTGGTCGATTTCGATGGCGAGACGCTCGCGCTCTACGTGCAGTTCGGTCGGCTCGCGCTCTTCACGAACTTCCTCTTCGTGTGTGGTAACAGCCTCGGCCAATACCTCATCACGGTACAGAAATATTGGCTCTACGGCGTGACGCCCATTTTCTACACACTTGGAACGATCGTCGGAACCGTCTTCGTGACGCCGTTTGTCGGCGCGATGGGGCCGATGTACGGCACGGTGGGCGGAGCGATCGCGTACGTCATTATTCGTTTTGCAGGAGCCATCCACGCGGGGTATCGACCTTCCCTGCAATTCTGGCATCCAGAACTTTCGACGATGGGCGTCTTGATGCTTCCGCGCATGGCGGCGCTCGCCGTGTTGCAGCTCCAGCTGTTGCTCTTCGACACGCTCGCGTCCGGTCTTCCCGCCGGGTCCGTCACGATTAACAGCAACGCGCGCAACTTTCAGTCGTTCGTCGTCGGCGTCATCGGCATCGCCCTCGCGCAGTCGGCGTTCCCGCTGCTCTCGCAAGCCGCCGCACGGGGTGAAAAGGACCGCTTTGTGCTGTACGTGCGCAAAGGGGTGTTGATGATCGTCGCCCTCACGATCCCTGCCGCCATCGTGCTCGTGCTCGCCACGCCGATCGCCGCGCGCTTGGTAAACCTCGATGGCGTGTACATGCCGTTCGCCGCGGCGCTGCTCGTCTACGCGCTGAGCATTCCGTTCGAGAGCTTGAACCACTTGGTGCTGCGATCGTACTACGCGCTGCACGTGACGGCGCTTCCCGCGGTCATGAGCGTGATCAACGGTGGTCTCGCGATCGCCGCCGCGTGGATCCTCGTGCCGTATCTCGGCGTGCAGGCGATTCCCGCCGGGTTCCTCCTCGGGCAGTCGGTGTCGCTTCTTGGGTTGTTGGTATTGCTGCCGTTCGCGACGCGGAGGACTCTTTCTGCCGCATAAAGAAAGACCGACGCAACGCGCCGGTCTTAGTTTTATCGCGATTACCGGGGTTCCGGTAATCGCAGCCCGAATTCATTGATAATTTCCTGAGTGAGACGTTCGCCTGCGTTCGTCAAGCTGTCGCTCTTCGGATCGCATTCGAGCGCCGTCTTGATTTCGTCGCAAGGAACGCGCAATTCAACGGGGAGGCGGTTCCACTCCAGCTTAATCGCGAGGCGTGCGAGTTCGTCCAACACGATCATCGTTTCATAGGGGAGCTTGTCGTACGGAGGGGATTCTCCCAAGACGGTTTTGCCGGCGGCCATGTCCGCGTAGAGCGTGCGGAGAATGTCTATCGTGGCGGAGAGCGTGATCGGCATTGCTTTCGCCGCGATCAGCTGCATGATGGCATTTTCCTGGGTGAAGACTTGCTCCATAAGACGACCTGCGTATGCGCGCTCCGCGTCCGGCAGAGGGAGATTCAGCAGATACCTCCAATCGGCATGGACTGTCTCGAACATCGTTACACCTCTTTCATGAAATGATTCGGAGGATGAATGGAAAGAACACATCACCAATAGTGATGTACGTATATTACTATAAAATCATTGATAGTCAATGATAGTCCATATCAGTACACGATAACGCCCATCACGCTTGGACCAAGGTCGTCGACGACCTGGTTTTGGCGCTCGTCTCCCGGCTGCCTTGCAGCGGCGCGGCATGCGTCCCGTATTTCGTTGCAGCGCTGTAATAATGCAGGATCGGCGGCAAATTTCTGCGACATATACGACGAACCTGGCTCGGGCGTTTTGAAGGAATTTGGGTTCGACTGCATGCCGCCCATTATCTCTTCTTCACCTGCATGAAGTCCAGCTCGTTCGACTACTCATAACGCGCGCCCGGAACGGGCACGCTTGGCGCTAGATTATAGGAAGAACGGATACCGGCCATTTCCCACAAGCGGAGGACCAGGGATATTCTTCCGGCGCAGTGCATAGACCAGCCCTCACCGGATTGTCATGGACATATTTCAACATGGCATGTGGATTGTTTGGGACGATCATGTGATATCGCGCCTGCCAAATCCGACCAACCCCGATGTTATGGCTCGTTCCGCCCTTCCAGACATTCATGATCATGGAGATTCTTTTCGATGCTTTTACTTTCAGGAGAAGATGACAATGATCGGGCATGACGACGAATCCAAAGAGCGAGAATGGATGTAATGATTTCGTGCGATAGAGTGTTTCGATCACCTCACGGGCGTAGGGAGGATGTTCGAACGTTGGGGCTCGATGCTCCGTATTTGTGGTGATAAACATGATTGCGCCGGCTTGCAATAAACGACGATGGGTCATGAAACAATCATGAATCAACGCTCGGAGAATGTGTCCCAAACGCGAAGTGGGACAGCCGTTGTATTGCATGAAATAGCCCCAAATTATGTTCTATCAACGAATAGAACGCCCAGCGTACCGATTCTTCGGTGCGCTGGAAAACGCGCTACAACGCGCGCCCGGAACGGGCACGCTTGGCGCATGATTAGACGTGCATCACTTCTTCTTCACCTGCGTAAAGTCCAATTCCACAGGAGTTTCGCGATCGAAGATGACGACGAGCACCGTGAGCTTACCCTTGTCGACGTCGACCGAGTCCACCGTGCCTTCGTAGTTCTTGAACGGACCGTCGACGATGATGACGAGGTCTCCCACCTGGAAGTCGCTCTTGAACTTCGCCTGCTGCTCGCCGATGCGGCGCTGGATGACGCCGAATTCCTCCGGCGTGACCGGCACCGGGATGTTGCCGGATCCGACGAAGCCCGTGACGTTCGGCGTGTTGCGCACGAGGTACCACGATTCGTCCGTGACGTTCATTTCCACGAGCACGTAGCCCGGGAAGAGCTTGCGCTCTTCTTCCACCGGATCTCCTTTCTTGAAGACGAGCTGCTTTTCCTTCGGGACCTGGACGTCGAAGATATGGTCGCGCATGTTGAAGCTGTCGATACGTTGTCGAAGCGCGGCCGCGACGGCGTCTTCGTATCCTGCGTAGGTGTGCACCACGTACCAGTTCCGTCCGGCATTTGGGTCCTGCTTAGCCATGGAGAGTAGGGGAAGAAGTGCGTGTTACGCGTTGAAACTCAAAATTTGCTTCAGGAGCTGCGCGAGGCCGAAGTCGACCGCTCCAAGGAGGGCCGTGCAGGCGAACGTGAAGGCGAGCACGATGATCGACAGGCGGATGGCCTGGTGGCGGGTCGGCCAGCGCACCTGGCGCAATTCGACGACCGCATCCTGGAAGAAGGTGATGATCTGCTGCATAGATTCGTTTTGAAAAAAGCCCTCAGGGGCTTGTGTATCCATTATAGGGGAACGGATGGCAAAGGCAAGGCTAAACCTTCGTTGCGGCGCCTAAAAAGTCCGGGTCGGATGCGTCGAATTCTTGCGCGAAACGGCGTTCCGCAGCGTTTTTTAGTGCGAGGAAAAAACGCTGCAATTCCGCGCGCTCCGGCGTACCAGTGGGTGTATCGAACGCGCCCAGATCGTGTATGCAACGATCGAACAGTGCTTGCACTATTCCATGCAGCGATCCGCTCGTGTCCAACCCGATGTCGCGGGCAAGCTCGCGAATGTCCGACGGCCGTACTTGGGAGGGAAGATCGACGTCTTCGAGGCCGACGGGCAGCGTGTGTTTCCAGGCCTCGACGGGCACCGGATCCTCCGGGCGCTCTTCGGCGTCGTCGAGCGACGGGGGTGCGTCGTCGGCGAAGTTTTCGAGCGCTCTCGTCACCGGCGGGATGCGCACGACTTCGCACAGCTGGCGCAGCAACGCGCGAAGGATGTAGTCGCGGCCGGTCGGGTCCTTGATCATCGGTTCGACGCCGCCGTCGGCGCGGGGGCAGGGGATCGTCGTCGTACGGTGATAGTCGTTTTCGGTTACGTTCGCTTGCGTCACCATCAAGACGTTCGCTTCCACGCAGGGAATGCCGGCCTGGCGGAGAAGTTCCGCGTAGAGCGCGGAGAATTGGCCGCACACGCCCCTCTTCTTTTCGATGATCCGCTCAAGGTACGCGTCGCGACCCGATGCATCGGTTCCGACGATGTCTTCGTAGTCCTTCTGCGCGCGATCATCGTATTGCATGTGGTTCCGTACCGCATCGCGCAGCGTCTCGATGGCGGTGGCGGCTGGTTCCCCCTTCGCGCGCGCGACCGCGTCGGATAATGCAGCGGGGAGAAGGTCGGGCCGCAGCTTCGGCACGGCGTACGGCGCGAGCGCGGGCGGCATCGCGGCACGCAGTTCGTCGATCGTCATCCCGTCCGGCAGCGTCGGTTCTTCGTTTTTTTTCGGGAGCTGCAGTTTCACGCGCACGTTCTCGAGCGGCGTATCGTTTTCGAGGCGCGGACGGCCGTCTCGTTCGAACGAGAGGCGCAGCGGATTGCCGTGCTCATCCGCCGCACGGATGCCGGTCGAGCGCAGTGGCAGCGGAAGCACGGCGCCCGGTCGCGTGCCGTACAGCAGTAGTTCGTGCTCGTATCCGTTCTCCAGTGGCATGCGTGTCGGGGAATGCAGCGCGTCGAGCACAGTTTCGTCGTTCGTTTCGCGCTGTTCGCCGGCCATGCCTTCCTCGATGTCGATGAAGCCCAGGAAGAGGTACGAATTGTGCCCGCGTGGCGTCCAGTCGATGCGGCCCACGAAATCGGGGAACGATTCCAGTTTCCCCACGTGCGGCTGCTCGGCGATCGCCGCGAGGGGTGCGACCCTTTCCGGCCGTTGGATGCGCGGCCTCGGTGCCGGCGGACTGTGCGCCGCGTCGTGCGTCGCGCGCGAAAAGTACGATGCGATCTTCGTGAACAAGTTCGAGACGGCGCTTTCCTTTTTCGCGCGTCGCTTGTCTTCCTCTTTCGCGGCGGCCACGGCGTTCGCGTACGCATCGGCGATGCGGAGCGCGTCGGCGTCCGTCGGAGGAATTACCGCGAGTTCACCGCGAGATGTGCGCTCCACCGCGCGGCGCAGTATGCGCATTGCGGGGAAATGCATTTTCTCCACGGTGCTCGATCGTTTTTCCTTGTCCGCCTGGGCGTCGAGTACGTCTTCGTATGCTTCCTGGAAGAAGATCTCTTCCAATTGGATGGTAGGGGCGATGGGGAGCATCGAGAGCGTGCGCGCCATGTCCCGCGCTTCCTTGCGCGAGAGAAGCCGCAGGCAGCGCAAAATTATGTAACCGGTTTCCCTGGAATCCGACGAGGCGGCCGCGCACAGGATCATCGCTTTCAGCAGGCTGTCGCGCGTGTCTTGCTCCGGCACGAGGTGGAGTAGCTTTTCGACGAGCGTCGAACGCGCGATGTTTTCGAGAATGTTTCGGTCCTTGGCCGCTTCCGCGAGCACGCGCATGCATTCGTCTTTCGTCGGTTCGAGCGACATCACGTATGTGACGATGAATTCGTCCATCCCATCTCCCACGAAGAGCGGATCGTCGCCCAGCATCGCGTCGATGAACGTGGGTTCGTGCCCCGTCAGGCACTCGACGAGGATGCGTACCTTCGTCAGGTCACGCCATCTGCTTCGATCGAAGCCCTTGCTTTCAAGGTACGCGGCGATCGTCGCGCTATCCGCGTTGTAATCCATTTCCTCGAGCGCGAGCAGGAATTCAACCGAGATGGAGCGAATCACCCGCTCGATGCGACGTTCGTCTTGGAAAAACGGTTGCGCGCGCAACCGCGCGATGATGCGCGGGAATTCGGGGAATTCTTCCAGCGCATCGACATCCTCGAGGTAGTACCGCGGCATTTTCTCGAAGGCGTTCGACCTGTCGTGCAGCTCCCGTGCCCACGCCTTCACCCATGCAGGCTTCGCGTCGCTGGGTTCGCCGAAGGTGAACGTGTCCTTCAGTGCGCGGAGGATGTCCGATTCCGGGTACAATTCAGGGTTCGTTTCCACGTATCTTTTCACGACACGCAGGAGCGACTCGGGCGTATTCGTGTTCCGCAGCAGCGCCTCGACCGTCCTCGTGATGAAAAAATCCCACGGTTCCTTCGCTTCTTCTTCACGCAATACGGCAAGAATTTCCCACTCGCTTAAGCCGTCGAACGCCTGTGGCTCATATCCCCATTGTCTCTTCGCCGTGTATTTCGTAAGGAGCTTGGGGAATGCGGCGAGCAGCCGGCGGGAAAGCGGTACCGACAACGCGCCCGCGCAGCGCAACGTGGCGCACGCTTGCGGTTCGTCCATCTTCCTCGTGCGTAGTTTCTCCTTCACGATGCGCACGCCCTCGTCGAAGTCGTTCACGAAGATCTGGGGGATCCACGTTTCGTCGATCGGCGCGTTTTTCTCGCGCAAGATTTCCAGCACGCGCCTTTGGGCGACGCGTGGCAGCTGTTCGTATTGTTCGTACAGCTTGTAACAGACGGTGTACTCGTTGATCTCATCCGGAATACGCGCCATCAGGCCGTAGTACTCGTCGAGCGCCTGCCGATACTCCTCTATGGTGAATTCCTGAAGGCCGTACTCGCGGCACAGGCGTTCGTATTGCACCCGCGCTTCCGACAGTTGTTCTTCGAACGTACGCGTGTCGATCTTCTCGTCCTGCTCGTTGGCAGTCGCCGCCTTCGTGACGTCGCCGCCCGCGAGCGCCGACAGCACTTTGTTGCGCACGTCGATGCTAGCGGCAGCTTTCTCCGGGCTCGTGTACTTGTACGGCGAAGCAGGGTTTTCTATCCCGTTTTCCTCGTCGGAGAGCCGCTGGTCGTCCGGTGAAGACATATCATGCCATTATAGCATGAAACACCCGCTTTTTGTAGCTCTCAGAGCCCGTATTCCGGCTGCGAGAAGGCGTGGATTTTCGTGATCGGCAGGGCGACGAACC
>CAZZDD010000032.1:0-29738 GCA_964652185.1 uncultured Candidatus Peribacteria bacterium
TCCTTAATTCCCCGTAATCCCGCTGTCAAAATTCCCCATTGACAGCGTAAACAAAAACGTAATACCATTTACCGCATGGCTATTGACGAACAACTATTCAGCGTCACGTTGATACAAGTTATCCTAGAACGGCTGGTCGCCAATGGCGTCATCACCGGCACCGACCAGCGCGCCATCTATCTGGAAGCGGCGGAAGTCATCGCCAAGCAGAATGACCGCAAGGACGCCGACACCATTACGTACTTGAAATTTTTAGCCTATGGAAGCGATGCCGAAAGCGATGAACTTGAATAGTGCCGGTAACGTTGTACAGTTTGTGTATGCGATGTTGAGTGCGAAGACGCCATATGATGGCGAGGCTCACGCCCGTGCCACCCGCCGGCGTGATTTTGGCTTGGGCTCTGCCGGACGATACAACGAGCGCCACTGTTCAATCGGCGTAGCGTTCGCCTTTAGAAAATCGACCAGCGACCGATTGCCGCGCAAGTATCGGATCTCCAGATCGCCAACCCATCTGGAATACGGCGTGTCGTCGTTGAGATCAGTCGGCAAGATCGCCGGCTCGGATCGGGTCGCCATTTGATGCCTCCTCTATTGATAATAGTTCCTCAATTGGCACATCAAGCGCAACTGCAACAGCAAGCGCACGATATGCACTCATTTGCATCTCATTATTTTCGAGCCGGGATACACTCGAATCGTCTACACCCAATGCATCGCCAAGAGTGCTCTGCATTGCACCGCTCGCCTCGCGAAGGCGCAATATTCGTTTGGCCAGCATCTCCGAAAAAACATCCTCCGATACATGAAGTGTCGCAAGCTTGGGTTGTTCACCCCGATATACAACTCTACCTTTTCGTCTCGTCATATTCCCCTTTTTGTCAAAATCAAAATCTGTAATTAGTTGCAATATGTGCAATTGTAAATCAATTTTTGCAATTAGTCAATAGGCAAATATCAAAAAAGGCAAATGGATGCAAAATGGGCAATCGAATGTACGCAACTGATACAATTAAGATGTTTAGTATGACAAGCTGCAAGAAAAATCCAGAAGAAGGTGTAGCGGTGTTAGACACAATCGGAGAGCGGATCGATCACCTATTGAGAACAGGTGGCAAATCCGACCGTGGAACAGAATACGAGCAACAAGAATTGGCGGCATGGCTATCCGGCGATGCGCTTGCGCCAAACGGCAAGAGGTACAATGTTGCAATAGATAGCAGTGGTGTAAATCGCCTTGTGCGCGACAAGACGAAACGGCCATCATTGGATGCGCTCTATGCTATCTGTGATATTTTCCATGTGGATATGGAATGGTTGACACGGGGAAGATCGCTCGCTGTCGCAGATGACCGTGGCAACATGTCGGACGAAGCCGATCAAATTGCTGCACTAGTCGATGGCATGGATAAAGAGAACCGAGACTTCGTATTATCTATGGTGCGCCATATAAGCAATTTGGACAATGAGACGCGCCAATTAGACATAGAATTGGCGATAATTCTGGCGCGCAACATTGATCGAATGCCCGAACAAGATCAACCGAGAATTCGATTATTGCTTTCTCAAATTCAAAGTAGAAAACTGGCATCCTCCGGCTCTGGTGCATTTTGAGCATGAACTATGCTGGCACATAAGTGGATCCGCTACCATGTTACCATTACTTGCTTGCCGCGGTTGCAATTGGTACAGTCGATTGATAAATGCGCGACGTTCTTTTTTGCCCAAAGCAGCGAACTTTTCAACATCAAATTCCATCACACTCCCCCATTGGCGCATGAATAAATCAATATATAGAATTAACACATTGTTAATGTAGGCATTTTAGCGTACATAACCGTCCGTATACAAACCGTCACGCACGTAATGAAACAAACGCTTAGATTACGATAATCATGGATAGTCCTAAATTGTTCGTCGGCTGGGCGGCAGTGTCGTCTCAGCCACAGGCTAGCGAGGAAAAGATCAGCCTGCCGCAGCAGATATACGACAACATCATGCATGGCAGGCGCTATGGCAAGATGCTGTGCCAACTGATCGTACCAGGAGAGAGCCGCAACATTACTCGGCTAGACGATGCCGAGAACACGGTTAGTGGCTGGAAGCTTACGGATTCGTTTGGAGACTTAGATGGTGAAGAACTCATTGCGGCGATTGAAAGCAAATTGCAAGCTTTCGGTAATGAGGAAAGGATTCATCCGTACAAAGAGTTAAGCACGCTGATCGATGCCGAAGCGTTCGATGTATTTATATTCCGCAATCTCGGTCGGGTAGGGCGCGACGCAGCGCTTAGCCTGACCATCGTGCGTTTATGCCAGCGTGCCGATATCCTCACCTACAGCACATCGTCACCGCCACAATCTCTATCGGGCGCAACTGGTAGTTATCAGAAGTCGCTGACCGATGCTGTTATTGCGGTTGGGTATGAAAATGAGCTGAACGAACTTGTGGAGCGACACCGAGACGGGATGATGCGGAGGGTTGATCGTGGATTATTTCCGGGCAGAACGCCGTGGGGGTGGACTGAGATAAGGAATAGCAAAGGCAAAATCGACCACTACGAAATCAATGAGGAGGCTGCTAGGTCGATCAGGCTGATATTCGATATGTACATCCACAACGGTTATGGCGAGCGTCAGACCTGCGACCGGCTGAATGAACTGAATATCCCATCGCCGGAGGGGAAAAAGTGGGGGCGGTCGAACGTGAACAGCATCTGGGAGAAAGTTTGGCGCTATGCCGGCTACGGTGAGATTAATATGAACAGCAAGCGACGAACCTATCATCGGGCTCGTGGTTCCTGGCCACCAATCATCAGCGATGATGTCGCCAAGAAGTTCTTGGCTGAACAGAAACGCCGTGCATTTGGTCCACGATCAAAATCTGTGTCTCACCGCTTTGCACGCATGGTGTTCTGCGCAACCTGTGGTTACGCCATGATAGCGCACAATAATGTCACGCACCATGTGCTTAAAAGCACAGGTGAACACAAAACCTACAGCACGCGTGGCTACTGGTGCCATCAGACGCACGGACTCGTTGCGGAGACAAAGGTGCACGCTGCCGTGCTCGCGGCAATCATGGACATTCTTGACCGTCGCAACGAAACCGGTGCAAACGTGGAGATACCACCAACGCACGTCACGCAGCGCAACACGCAAGGCGAAATCGACGCCGTCAACCAGCGTATAGCGAAGGTGAAAGCCGGCGTCGCCAAAGCTGACAGCGATCTGTACGTACATGGCACGCTCGATGCCGACCGGCACGCTAGCATTGTCAGTGCAGCCAAAGCTGCACTAGATAATTTATACTCCGAACTGACACGCTTGCAGGACATTCTGAATGAGGAAGAGCACGACAACAGCCTGGCGGATCGGGTAAATGAGATCGTTGAGTCTGGATTGGATATGCTGGAGCATCCAGACATTCAGTTCGCCAACGCATGGCTGCGCAGCCACTTCCGAGTGATTGCCACCGCACGAAAAGTGCTGAGTGTTGAGATCATCTGATTCGGTGCCGGTAGCCTAGCTCGCCACCATGTCATAGTCTATAGACACCGAATAATATATACGCACGCATAGAGCCAGCCGCTACGGTTGGCTCTTTTGTTTTGTGGCACTAACCACATCGATTGCAAAAAACAATATCGTGCGCTATGATTTATGCCTATTCGCGTTTTTAGTAGAAAATTGGTTGCAAAATCAGCAATCAATTGCTTGACAAACAATTGAAACCATGATAATATCAATCGTAGCAATTGCAACTGCTGACAACAGTTGCCACAATAGATGCACTTGGTAGGTGCGAATATTAACCACAAAAGCCTTCGTCGGCTGTCGTGTGGTCAGTGATCCAACAGGCCGTCAACCTGTTCGGTTGCTCACCTACCATAGGCAATTTGTCTCTGACCACACGATAGAATGCGAGGGCTTTTGTGTATCTGGAGCCAAGAAGTAGGCACGTAGGGTATGTTGATAATTTGGTTGTAGTTATACATCCTGCACGGGCGAAATTTGGGGCAAACCCCGCAGGATTACAACCTGTATGGTACGTAGAGCTTTTTGACAAGGGAGCTTGGTACTATTTGCCAAGAAAGTCCAAACAGGAAAACGTCGAAAAGTTCATTGCTTCACATGGTTTTAACATTGACGATCTTGCATGGGAAGCAAAAGAAGTTGAGCTTGCCAGAATTCCACCTTGGGAAACTAACAATGATTACGAGTTGGTTTATTTCATGGAGGCAATTGGCGCGAATCGAATCAAGATTGGCATTACTGATTCGTTACATAACCGGTTAACGCTTGTAAAAACATATTCGCCATTTCCCGTTGTGATCATTGGATGCATGTACGGATACCGAGAAATGGAAACAGAAATTCATCACAGATTCAGACATTTACGAAAGAACGGTGAATGGTTTGAGGGCGCAGAGGAACTGCGAAATTATATCAATAGTATGACAGGCGGTGAAGCAATACCAATGATTCACCGAACATTGAAAGGTGGTGATGCGGTGCCGGCGAAATAAAAAAGCGCCAATCTCATGGCTGTGAGAATCGGCGCAGAAGTAAAACTGTTTTGTAGAAGTATACCATAGTTTTCAAAGTTAACAAGTTCAAGACAAGGAATATATAACATGTCTCAAGTATTAGATCCGATGGATAGTGCGATTGAAGAAGCAGAGCGCCCGAATTTTATTTATGGACAATTGGAGGCGTCGGCGAGCTTTGTGATGTTTGCCAACAAGCGTAAAGTTGCATGGACTGAAATGGACGATCCAAAGGAACGGCGAACAGAAGTATCAATGCTCGTCAACCCTATTGAGGAAACCGGTTTGACAAACTTCTTCACCCGTTCGGTGATCTGTTCCAATAACAACGAGTGGGCAACGATTGTGTGGCCGAGTTTGCGTGACAATTGCAAAGTTGCCAACTTACGCGAAGCTCATCAGAAATGGGTGAAGGCGGAGATTGTAAAGACTGGCCGCAGCTATATCAATAAGTCTGGCGACAAAGTTGAGAATACCACATTCAAATTCGTTGCCTTATTCAACAGTAAGGAAGCTTGCGCGGCGGATTACTTAAATGAAGGTGGCGTAAATAAAACCCAAGCGCCAATCAACGACAGTGGTCACGGCATGACCGATGCGGCGATGGATATTGACATGTCATCCACATCCGAACGCACTACGGCGGAAGCATTCTTACCAGCACTAGTGAAGATGGCTAATGGCAACGCGGATATGCTTGCCCAGCAGATTGCAGGTATTCCAATGGTGGCAAAGTTTTTTACTGTCAATTCGCCGGAAGTCCAAAAGCTATTGAAAGCTGCATAAGGAGCAAAGCTATGAATTACATATTATCACTGTCGTCTGAAGATTGGGAGTACATCAATACACTTGCCGACAGTGGTGTCTATCACAAACGTGCTGAACTCCTGATCGCTGCCATTGACGCTGACACTACCGCTGCTGAACTTCTCCTCTCCGATTTCCAGTAACATTCAATAGAGCGCCGTCGGTCGCTATATACCGACAGTAAGGATCTTCGATGATTACGGGAATCATGATCGATTCTAATGAGATAGCCACAGCACCCTGGATTGACAAATTGACCTTCGGGGGCATCCCCCGCATCGTAACCAAGTTGATGCACGGTGACGTGCTTGCTACCACTGATACGGGCGACATGATTGCCGTAGAACGTAAGACGCCAACGGACTTACTTGGTAGCATCAAGGATAAGCACATATTCAAGCAGTGCGCAGGTATGCGCAACCAGACACCTTATAGCTACCTAGTGGTAACGGGCACACTTACAGCTACAAAAGATAATAAGGTGGTCGCCGATGATCGTGTCAGTGGGTGGGCCTGGAATAGCGTTCAGGGCGCATTGCTTGAGATTCAGGATCTTGGCGTGAAGATTGTCTATTGCACTAGTAATAGCGAATACGAAGCAACTGTTTTACGCCTCTGCAATCGGGAGCGATGCAAAGAGAAGGTGATTGAACCGACCGTATCGTCTCGAATCATGACACCAGGGGAAGCGTTATTGTGTGCTCTCCCTGGTGTCGGATGGGAACGTGCTAGCAAACTGCTTGACGAATTCAATAACAATTCCGCAGATGCTATCGCATGGCTCACATGGCAGAACTACAACGTGAATGGCGTAAATGTGGAAATTGCCGGCATTGGCAATGGAGTAAAAACCGGAGTGCGCAGAGCGCTCGGTTTACGTGATGGGTACGTACTCGAAGTACTACCCGACGAAAAAACACTTGCTATGATGAATGGAGATAAAGTTAATGAGTACAGCAATAGTAAAGCACCAGCAGTTAACGCCTGAAGTATGGAGCATGATCAGAGACGTTGCACCGGTGATGCAGCAGGCCCGTTTGTTTGGCGTGGCTACGGAGTCCCAAGCCGCAGCAATTATGCTTAAAGGCCATGAATTAGGACTGAGCTTGGCAGCATCGTTTGAGTTTATCAACGTTATTAGAGACAAGCCAGGGTTGATTCCACGTGGAGCGCTGGCTTTGATTTACGGGTCGTCAGAATTCGATGGCCTGAAGATCGATGATGAAGTGGACGGCAAAGGCAATCCGACATCCTGCACTGTTTGGATGAAGCGCAAAAACGGCATTGAGTATACAGCCAAATTCACAATGGAAGACGCCAAGCGTGCCGATCTGATTAAGCCTGATTCTGGATGGTCAAAGTATCCCGCTAACATGATGCGCTGGCGCGCTATTGGATTCTGTGCTGATATCGTATTCCCAGATGTTTTAGGCGGGATGAAAAGAGTTGATGAACTTGGTGCGGATATCACCCCTGATGGTGAAATCATTCAAGGATCGTGGACAGTAGAGCCAAAACAACCACAACAGCCACAAAAACAAGTCACCTTGCAACAACTGATGAATCAGTATCCTGCCGAAAAAATCTTAGAAGCGAATGGTGGCACTATCCCAGCGACACCAACTCAAATCAATGACGTGATTGCCAAACTTGAGAAAGAAGCAGCTGACATTGACGCCATAACTATCGATGCAGTACCGGAGGTTGCGCAATAATGGAAACCAAACTGATTGAAGCTAGATACGTTGGCAGAGCGAAGGATCGCCCTAACGGTGAACAAACCGCCTATGTATGGAGTAACAATAGTTGGTCAGCCGCAATCACTAAGACAGCATTATTAATTTACTTTGGAGCACCTGTTTTACCAGGGGAACAAACCACACTCTATGGCACGCTTGGTATTGCGAAGACAGTCACAGATGAAGACATCAAAAAAGCTTACCGACGGATGGTCAAACAATGGCACCCTGATACGTGTCGGGAACCTGGCGCAAGACAACAGTTTGAAGCAGTGCAACACGCTTGGAGCATCTTAAAAGATAACCGGCCAAAGTACGATGCTGGGTTAGCTCTGCAATCAAGCCTGACTAAGAACGTGGAAATGTTCAACGCTGCTCAAGGTGAAGAGAATTGGGGGTATCGGTCGCCACTTCGTTGCGGATGGATTCTTGGTGAAGGTGAATTGCAGCGTGGTAAGTTCATCATCAGTAAAATTGTGCAGTGGGAAGATATTTCTCGCGAAGATGGGAAAACATTGGTTGCCAGCTGGATCTATGGACAAGAAAAACCGGTAGAGGAATGGTTATGAAAACATCAATTCAAAAACGTGCTCCATCAGCCATTGTCACTGGAAGTCTTACCGATATCGCCAGATCCACAGGCGTAAGCTTGGCTGAAGTATTCCTTGGTGCAGATGTGGTTGTGCTGGTTGACACATCTGGATCGATGGATTCAGCCGATACGCCGCAAGGTAAGAGCCGGTATAGTGTAGCCTGCGATGAGCTATCGAGTCTACAGAACAAGCTTCCTGGCAAAGTTGCTGTTGTTTCATTCAGTAGTGATGTGATGTTTTGCCCGAATGGACAGCCGCACAATTTTCAAGGTGGAACCGACCTAGCCAAAGCACTAGAGTTTTGCAAGGTGGCCGACGTGAAAGGGATCCGTTTTATTGTAATTAGTGACGGGCAACCAGACGACCAAACGGCGGCGCTACAAATCGCCAGAACTTACAAGAATCGAATTGACATCATTTACGTTGGTTCTGAGGTGTCATCTCGTGGTCGTGATTTCATGAATGAATTGGCGAGATCGAGCGGTGGGATCGCAGTAACATCGGATAGCGTCAAAGGGCTTTCGCAGAAGACACAACTATTGTTAGCAGCATAACTTTATAATCACCGGCCATGCTCCCAACCTTCACCCCTCGCCGGTGATTTTTTTTCATGGGGAAATCAAAATGGACAATCGTTTTTTGGAACTATCCGCCCACCTTTGGCGAGGCGGCGCATTTAGCTATCTTTGGTCGCCCGACAATGATAACGGAAAGTTGTCGTTTTGGTTTTCCGTGGAAGAGCCGCGGGTGATTGATTCCAGCTGGAATCGCTACAATGTTTATTTTTCGGTGCATCCAAGCAAGGTCATGAAAACAATCTACGCCAGACCGTTGCTAGATGATATTGCAGCAATCAATTGCTTGTTTGCCGAATTTGATCTTGCACCAGGGCAAGAGCCCAATCATCTACTTGCATCAATCAATCAAATGGACACGCCACCATCCGTGATTATTTACTCAGGTGGTGGATACCATTGCTACTGGTTGCTAGAAAATACGTTCAAACTCACAGACGAACAGTCCCGCCAAATCGCAATTGATACACAGTATGCGTGGGTGGATTACGTGGGCAGCGATCAGGGCGCTAAGGACATTACTCGTGTCTTGCGTGTACCAGGTACCTACAACCGAAAATCAGAATATAAACCTGATTACCCTCAAGTTGAAATCGTCAAATTTGACATGGAATTGCTTTACACCTTTGAAGATTTAGAGCGTGAGGTGCAACCGATTATTGATGCTACAGCGCAAAAACGTGTAAGTGTAACTGCTGCACCAACCGTGCCGGTCGATCTGGATGATCAAACCATTATAGAACAAATGCACAAGCGTGACGCTGTGGCGCTTGCGCTATGGAACGGCGACATGTCAGACTATGGCGATGATCACAGTAGCGCAGATCAAGCATTATGCAATCGTTTAGCGTTCTGGCTCGGTCGTGATGCCGACCGCATTGATCGCGTTTTCCGTCGATCAGGATTATATCGACAGAAATGGATCGACCGACAAGATTACCGGGAACGTACGATAGATCGCGCCATCGCATCATGTCAAAACACATACACGCCGGCATCTAACAACGGTGTATTAATTGGCGATCCAGCATCGGTGGTAGGTAATGTTATTGGTGCATCTGTAAATGGCCATAGCAAACCAAAAGCAAAACCACAGGCGGGACCGTTGCCGTCCATTAACGGTACTCCACCCCCACAAGTACCGCCTGCAAATCCACAGCCACAAACGCAGGGAAGTGGCAATCAAAACTATCTATTAGACGAAGGCGCTCACGATGAAGGCAATGCGCAAGCTGTAATGAAACGCTACAATGGCTCATTTCTTTTCAATGATTCTCTGGGATGGTTGCATCATACTGGAACTCATTGGAAGAGCCCAGGCGCAGAGGCATCGGTTGAACGTAGCATTACTGAGACACTGCAAGCGCGCATCATGGCTGCAACGTTCAGCGGTCAAGCACAGCAGTATGGTGGATTGATCAAGAAGTGTATTCCTAATTCGGCAGCCATACAAGGCGCTAAGAATCAACTGAAATCAGCCGCCTATGTTGATCATGAAATATTTGACACTGATCTGGATTTATTGAATTGCCCCAACGGTGTAGTGGACCTACGAACAGGAAATATACAGCCTCACGCAACGTCACAACGGTTCACGCATTGCACTGCCGTTGATTATAAGCCGGGAGCCGATTACGTGGAATGGGTCAACTGGCTAGTAGATACCACATCCGCAGAAACAGCGGAATGGTTGCAAATTGCTGTTGGTTATTCGCTCACCGGCCACACTAGAGAAGAGATACTGTTTTATCTGTACGGACCGCCAAGATCGGGCAAGGGAACATTCATTGAATCAATCATTGCGTTGCTCGGTAAGCCCATGTCTAGCGTGATCTCTTTTTCAACGCTTACAGCGCCGCAGGAAGCCGACACACAGAATTTCAACCTTGCGCCGTTACATAGTTCAAGGTTTGTATCGGCAGAGGAATCAAACCCACACGAGCGGTTTAACGAGGCTAAGGTCAAACTGATCACCGGCGGCAATGATATTCAGTGCGCATTCAAGCGCAAAACGCCATTCACCTACCGTCCAAAGTATAAGATCTGGCTTGCATCCAATAATCCCGTTAACGCCGATCCTGATGACGATGCTGTATGGGGGCGCATTCGAGTAATTGAATTCCCTCACTCAAAGCTAGGCAAAGAAGATAAAGCGCTCAAAGAGCGGATGAAATCCACAGAGATGTTGGAGTCCGTTCTGTGCTGGGCCATTGAGGGCGCAATCAAGTGGTATCAGTTGGGTAGTTCGGGTCTAAAAGAGCTAGACAGTGCAGCAAAGGCGAAAACCTCACAGCGCAACGATTTAGACAGTATCCAAGCATGGTTGGACGAATGCTGCAATACCACCGATCCAACATCATTCTCAGGCAACAGCGCCTTGCGCTCAAGCTACGAGAATTGGTGCAAGGATAACGGCCACACCCCCAAGAAACAGAAAGGATTCACGCAAAGTCTGGTCAAAAAAGGATTCAATAACAACGATGGAAAAACGTACAGACACGTTGATGTTTTCGGAAATCCCAAGTCGTCACGCGGCTTTTTTGGTATTCAAGTTTAGTGTTTTTGTGACGCGTGACACTTTGTGACGTAAATTTCCCCCTTACCGGCTACTCTATATATCGCGAGGTTAAGGGTATATTTTACGTCACAAAGTGTCACAGACTTACTTTATAGGTGTATTTATTATTTTATGATCTGTCACAAAGTGACACAACAAATACAATATACTATAGGAAATTTGATACAGGTTACAGATTTAAGTGTATCTGTAACAACTTATGCAAATATTTTGCAGCTTGTTACACTTGTGATACACTTAATGTGTATCATGGGTTTCCACGTCGAGATGGAACAAGCATAGGGAGATGTTATGGGTATGTATAATTTGGAATTGACAAAGCAAGATGAATTGAAATTGCATAGAATAATGAAGAACCTTGAATTGAGTAGTATTGAGGATACGATAGTAGAAATTGTTAGAAATGCGCGCGTTGAGCTAAGGGTTGAAATCAGATCGTCAGATCGCTCTCGGAGGGAATTGGCTGATGAATTTCTGAATATTATCAGTTCTGGGTTAGTGCATGGCGCAATCGAATTAGGGGATAACAGCGATTGTTTGGAGTCTGATGACAGTCGTGTTATCGGATGGATAGAAAACGACGGATGTATTTTTCTTCATGCAACAAATGCTTTTGAGTTTTTTGAGAAACAAAAACTTTCTTCTTCCGTTGGCTTGTCGAGAAATGCTTTGTATAAGAATTTAAAGAGTATCAATGCCATACATTCGCAGGGAGGGCGGACAACGGTTGTACGTCGTTGTGGGTCAAGTTTTGTTCGTGTGATTTGCCTTAATCCTGGCGTCTTGGATTACAAAAATCTGATAAACGATGAAGATACCGATCAAACATTTGAGAATTGGTCCGACATTGTCAATATTCCAATTGCAGGAGTAAAAAATGATCAAGGTTGAATTACACAAAGTTGCTAATGAAGATTTGTTTTGTCCCCACTTCTACTGTGATGCGTGTGGCAAGCGCATAGATCTGAATACAGATGGTAACTATTGTGGGTATTACGCTGATGGCGATACGCTAGTGCAGCCGGTGTACGTGGCGCACAAAGGGAATTGCACACGGGCACTAGATAGCGTGTGTGCCGTTAACGGAAAGTTGGCGATGTCGTGGGAACTGAAGGATCTACCGAATAGATTACAGATTAATGGCGATAAATTTTTAGAGACTAATGTTCAAGAAAGCTGGGTGCATTGATGAAAAGATTCAAAGTAAAGAAGACTGCGCAGGCTATCAAGCAGTACGACTTCACATGCGTCTGTGGCTGTGATCATATCAAGGCTGTGGGTGTAGGTGGGACGATGCAAATCACGATTGAGATGGACGATTGTAAGTGTCTGAACCCTGAAGCAGTGCAGCATGGACCGGCATTGAAAGCGGAGGTGATGCACTAATGAAAAACATGCTTCCATACTATACGCGTTTCTATGCGGATCGAAGCTTAGAATACGAAGCGATGTGTAACAACCTAGATTTATTCAGAAGTGTAGTTGGTGAACGTTCTAGGATGATGGGGATATCATACAAATTGTCTGTGTCACAGATAAACGAAGAACGTCGTAATATGGCAGTCGCATCACAAATATCACAATCGGCAAAAACAATAGTTTTTTCAGGTGAACAAGCGGACGTATTTAAGGTTTTGTCCAAAAGTTATGCCGATGGACTAGATTATAAACTTCCTTTTCCCGATATACTTGTACAGTTCGACACACCCGTATCAATTGAAGTGCCGATGATGGGTGAATTGCATCCAGACATGTTAGTTGGAATGTTGATTCGACAAGAATATATTCCAATCGAATCTGTGCAGGAAGCACAAAGAGTCGTTGCCGAGTACGATAAAGCGCCTAGCTTTGTTCGCGAATTTTTGCCACATATGGCTGTAGGGGATTTCCATCATGGAATTGGGAATCATGTTATTACAATCTACAGCGATCACAATATCGGAGGTGTACGTTGGATTAATGAATCATCATCCGAATTCGTGTCTGATCCTAGTCTTATTGAATTATCAGCTAGGCATTTGCGGCAAATCAAAAATTTAGCTATCTCATGTATCGGTTACATCAACTGTGAGAATGTCTACCTTCACGAAGAGGGGAAAGTTCCCGACAAGGTAAACCGAAAGCGTGAAGCCAAGGGCAAGTCGAGACTTGAGCCCTACTACACCTGCCGCATTCGTGGCGTCAACTACGATAGCGTTGCCACAGGGGGCGGCGCAGCGCACAGTATTCGTTACGATGTCCGTGGCCACTTCCGAAAATTGACGACTGGTAAAACGACGTGGGTCAGACCGCATCAGCGTGGTGTGCAGAACGAATTGTATGTACCCAAAATTTACACAGTAGACAGCAATAGTAAACCAGCATGGAAAGGACTGAACAACAATGAGTAAGAAAATTCTAACTGATGAAAAGCTTGAAGAGATAGGTAAGTTGATAGATGCCATGCACAAGACCAACACCGATTTATATGGTGAAGTTCTAAAAACAATGCCGTTGAATTCAAAAATGGCTAGATCCCTATTTGCAGCAGGAAGAGCAGTGCAACAAGCTCGTTTTGAATTGGAAGAAGAGGCGGAGCGTCGAGGCTGGTCTTACGAGCGAGTACAAACCACTTTCCCAACCCGAATTTATTGTACATTTAGATAGGAGCCTATATGAGTAAGCTATTGAGTTTTGATATCGAAATCGCAACACAGATCCCCGAAGGCGTGGAAGACTGGTCTACCCTCCACCCGATGGGCATCACCTGCGCCGCGACATGGGCCAGCGACGAAAACAAGCCCACCGTGTGGTGCGGTCGTGATGACCGTGGCGCAATCTCGGAGCGTATGTCTGTGGCTGAATTAGCACCGCTTGTGGGCTATCTGCACGAAGCAATGGCTGATGGCTACCGTGTTGTTGGACTCAACACTGCCGGCTTCGATTTTCAGGAACTAGCAGCATCGTCCGGCCATTATGAGATCTGCCGGCACATTGGGTGGAACCACTACGATCTTTTCTTCAGCCTGTTCTGCCACTTGGGGTATGCACCAGGACTCAACGCCATCGCTCAGGGTATGGGTTGTGGAAGCAAGACAGAGAACGTAGACGGCGCAAGAGCGCCAGAACTATGGGCCAATGGTCAATACGGCAAAGTGCTTGAATACGTGGCCAACGATGCCAAGCTGACGCTTGATGTGGCGCTAGCGGTTGAATCAGCCGGTGCGGTGCGGTGGACCAGCAAGAGCGGACGCCCACAGTCTGTGAATGTGGATCGGTGGCTCACTGTGCGGGAAGCATCATTGCTGCCATTGCCTGACAACTCTTGGATGTCCAACCCGTGGAAGCGGGAAAAGTTTACGGGATGGATGCGATAGCTTAATCCTTGAACTATCCGCTATCATCTTTGCATTGAACGTTGGACTTTTGACGCAGCGCGACGGACGGTTTCGTAAGGTCTAAATGCTTTTTTTGATATTTTGATTGCAAAATTCGCAAATAAATGCTTGACAAGCAATCAAAAGGCGTGTATACTTGCATTATAAGCAAGTCAACCACCACCACACCCGACACCGCAGCCCTAGCACGAAAGGCGAATCACATGAAAGCAAGCAACGGATACACAGTCGAACGGATGAGCAACACGAAGGTTCGTGTGTTTATGGCTGGCAAGCGTGGCGCAATCCGTGAGTTGTTCATGTTGAAGGGCGCAACGGACAAGCCATACTGCTACTGCCCAGTCGTTGGCGAGTGCAGCCACGTCAAGGCGGCGATGGAATTTGCGGCGACAGAGCGCAAGCCGGTAGCCGTCAAGGGTGAGTATCAGGCGCAGATGGACATGCTGATGAGTCCGACGGGTTGTTAGTCCTGACGTGGAGGTATCAGCCAACTGGTATCTCTACGTGAGTCCTAATAATAGCGAAAGGAGAAGTGATTGGATCCATATTTTTATCTTGCAGGATTGGGAATCGTAGTGGGCGCAATCGTCATAGTGGGTAAGGCGATTGTGGATGAACTAATCAACTTAAAAACAACGCTAGCGGATTTGCTAGAGTAGCACTCACATCGAGCCAACATCAAGAAAGGAGGTGCACAGACACGAAAGGAGTGAATCATGAATGCAGTACAGGCTTGGCAGTTCGAGGACAGCGCCGTTGATCAGGCAATCACAGCGCTGTGTATTGCACCGGTGCAGTTTGGTATCGGTGCAGCGTGGGTAGCATGGCAGGCAGTTCGTTTCACCATCGCAATGCTCGCGTGGCTGTTCGCAGCGGCCGGCGAGAACGCCAAGGGGATTGCGACCTTGGCGGGAATTGTGGCGGTGACGGTAGTGTTGGTAACGGTGTGGCAAGTCGGGGTAGGTGTCGGCGTGATTGCGGCGTTGACATTCTGCCTCAAACGAAGGGGAAAAATCTGATGCGACTATGGCACAAGGATTTATTGGCTGTATTGCCACGTCAGCAACTGCTAGGGCAGCACTACTTGTCGCCAATGTGCGGCCTTGTCGTCAACGCCGAGTGTCCGTAAAGCTTTGCTAACCTATCTATGGATTCTCTCAGAATATCCGTTTGGGTACGCCTTTGGTCAGAGGCAATCCGCGATAGCAGAGAAATATAATCTTCGCCCAAGCTGTACGTTGCCCGGTCATTTTTTCTTTTGTTTTTTTTGCGCTGTTCCATGCCTGTATCCTTTGAATTGTTTTTGTTAATCGTATCACATCGATGCGTACCAAGTCAATACCGGCGGTATCCCGATATTGTCAATACTAGGTATTGACAATACGCTGCAATAATGATAAACTTAACTTATCGTCAGTTGTTTATCTAGAGGGATACCATGAAGCGCAAAAACGAACTCATGTATGGGAAGAATTGCATTGGGCAGTCTGTTTACGACCGAGATGGCAATCATGCTGTCATAGTGGATATGAGGACGATTGACAGCGGATCTAAGTGCGTAGTTGACATTTTGTATGATAATGGGGCGAAGCAGACAAGGGAAAAATATCATGTGAGTCTTGGTAAATTCGCTAAGCCTGGCGAGTTCAATGTAAAAGCAGCATTGAGTACTGATGAGTGGAAGCCGCTGTATGGATTTGAAGATTATTACATCGTTAGCAGGGGCGGCGAGTTTGTCAGAGTCAAAGGTGTAAACAGGCGACGTGCCAAGAAAACGCATATCGGATCGAATGGGTATGAGAGGATATCCCTGTATAGGGATGGAAGAGCCGGAAGAGAACTCGCATTTGTTCATCGATGTATTGTTCAGACATTTATTAGGCCGATAAACGATGATGAGGAAGTGAATCATATTGACGGTGACAGAACCAACAATGCTCTGTATAACCTAGAGATTCTTCCTAAAAAAGAAAACAACAAGAAGTACATCGATATGAAGAGCCTTGGGTTAACCGATGATCACTTGGAGAGAATTCGCGAACATTGTTCATCGGAGGCGATCAACCTAAAGGAGTTCCTGGGGCGCTGTGTAATTAGCTATCTAGAAGACGTGGCGTAGATCGCCGCCAAGCCGTAACGCTAGAATCGTTTGTAAGCCAAAATAAGGCGGGTAGAAGCGTTGCACACGTGGATCTACGGACTGTTTGGCGGGTCGAATCAAAATAGCGCCGTTTTTGACGGTTTGGCGCAAAACAAAAGGATCGTGTATATCGCAACAAACGGACGGTAGGACATTGCCGAGAAAGTGCTAGGGACACGCACAGCGTTGCAGGCTGTGTAACCGGTTCAACTCCGAGCGGTGATTCCAGGAAGTTGGCGAAAGCCCGTTCACAATGCTGATCTGTACAAGGTTGCTTGGTGTATCACCTCGTGTCTTGGTCCCGTGTCCTGTCTGCATCGCTCGTGCTATGTGGTTAGCGGCAGATTGGCAGTGCAGTACTTGACGGTTGCGTCCGTCGGCTGGTCGATACCATACGCAGCGAAAGCGGTGACCGGCTTCATGCTAGCAATAGATGGTGACACCCAAGGCGAGTGTCGTAATTCTGAACTGACAGATCCCCAGTGAGCTAGCCCACCTCGGCAAGTGGCTAAACTGCCGAATCGAAACCAAGTTTAGTGAAAGGACAATCTCCCGATGCTTTATGTTAGCTGGAACAAAATGATCGCAAAGATTCGCATGGTGAAGTGCTACTGCTTGGAGTGTGGCGCAGAGACGAATGGTGGACCATATTGCAGCGCCAGTTGTGCGGCACGCGGTAGTAAGTAAAAAAAATCGCACCGGCGACTGATGAGAACAATCGCCGGTGCTGGTGGAGAAGTAGCATAAAACGGAGTAGCAGAAACGAGTATACCATGAACGCAGCACCAAACGCAAAACGAATGAAATCGACAAACGCACCCGTGCCGGCACACGTTGCGGCAATTGCCGAATCACAACGCCAGCACTGGTCACAGGCGCAGGGCTACGTGCCAGGCGCAAAGACGATCAGTGCCACACTCGATTGTGGACATGTCAAGCCATTCAGTGCTGCTATCTATGCCGAGTATCCGCAGATGATTGGCTGTAGTCGAATCATTTGCACAGCCGGCAAGGTACGAATCATGACGACCGCTGATGTGGATGTCATGATTGTTGAAGCGTTCATCTGTGAGTATGCGGATCTGGTTGCGGAGAATATTCGCAGCCAGCGCGAAAGTCACACCTTTTGGATGGATGCCGATCACCTGCGAGAAAAGTACTATCGTGCAACGGTGCGCCGGCAACGATCAGTGCAACAGCAAGCGAATAGATTACGGATAGGTAGATAAAATGACCAAGACAAAGCGGTTCAACTACTGTTCATTTTGTGGAAAGCCATTAGCGGGAACGCAATGGGCGAGTAGCGACATAGATGCTTGGCATGTGGACTGCTCAGAACAGTACACCGAGGAGCAGGTGACTGTAGTAACGGCAACTGAAATTGTTGATCAGGTTCTGAAGGATGCTTTACCACCATCAATACCACCATCGTTTAAGCGGATTAAATCCGCTAGATATTTACGAATAGGCAAACACCCGATCATCAATGCCGAACTCGAAATGTTTGATGGACTTTCTGCCTCAGTTCAATTGACGAAATGGAATCATGGATACTCTCATCAATGGACGCAACTGAATGGCGGTTCGGCAAAGTGGAATAATGAGTTGGGTAAGTGGGAAAGGGTTGATGATGTGTAAAAGACGAGGACCGTACGAAACACCAGATGAGCCCTGCCCATACTGTGGCGAAATATGTAGTGCCGAGTTCGTTGATGTCGGTGTGGGCATGGTGCAGTGTACTCCATATCATTGTCACGGATGCAATGCTACTGAGATGGGGCCAGGCACCACGCCAAGCCGACCGTTGACAGATGACGAGAAGCGAACCGGTTGGACCATTGCCGAGCTTGAGCCGACAGCATTGCAGCAAAGAGTGCGCAACATGTTTGCTGACGTGATTGATGCGGATTTTATGGATGCGTCCAACCATAACGCTAGATGCAAGTGCGCTAAATGCTTGCAATGGTGGGTGCAGATGGGACCAGAAGAGACTAGCCGAGGACTAAGCTTTGGTCCATTTACGGAAGCTGAGTTTGTAGCGGCCGGTGGTGTGGTAGAAGTTGCATAAGCTGAACCGGCACAGTCGTCTAACAAGACGGTGTGCCGGTTAACGTCAACCGATAACGATTGAACAAGAGGATTATAGCATGGCAGTAACAATCCCCCAATTGTTTAGCTCCAGTTTCAACGATAAAGAATGGCAGCGCCTGTCTGTTTATGATGAGAACTGGACAGATGCCGATGGTAACAAAATCGCACCGATGACAGACGAGAAAGACCAAGCAGAGTTTGACCGGCAAACGATTGAATCACTGAGGCGAAAAAAAAATGAACAACATTCCAACTGTGGATAACTTCCAATGCGTGGCAATCACCACCGTTGTGCTTCAGGTAGCAGCAATGGTAAGCGAACGCAACGGCTTTGACGATCAATCGCAGGTAGCGGCACGTTGCCGAGACACATCGAATCCACCGAACTATCTGCCGGTGCATGATGATGGCGACAATGGCGGCGAGATGGTGTTGCGCTGCAAGTGGTGAATCAAATCAATGCTGACTCGACCGCGACAGCACAGCGCAGGTTGCAGATGCCGAGCGAAAGAGGCGAGGCTTGGCGGCGGGTTGGCAGAATAGCGAAAGGGTAAACTTTCATGAGTGAACAAGGCGAACTTGAGCAACAGATTATAAAGGCGGCAAAGGGCGCAATTGCCGACGCGGTAAAGAGCGAACTTGTCGGCTACAACAAGCCACTGAACAAACTGGTTGACAATGTTGTATCAAGACATGGTAGCGAGATCCGGCAATTACTAGATGCAGCGATGAAGGATCTCATGACTGATGCTGACTTTGTCAATGAAGTCAATCAGGCCGTGCGCCAGAAGGTAGCGCGGTTGATTGTCAACAGCGCCGAAGGTGAAGTCGGAAAGCAGTTCAACGAGATTCGACAAGATCCAGAGCGCCGCGCCAAGGTGACTACAGCCATTGCTAGCGCATTGGATTCTATTTAAGCGAAAGGATAACAAATAATGGCAACAAATGTAGTATTCATCGGCACCCCCGAAGCGGTATACGCCAAGAACTTAGCAGATGCACTTGGTGCAGAACGTGGTACACACGTCACGATCCAAGATGCGCTGGTTGTGATGGCAGAACGAAAGGCGAACGCATCCACGCCGCCAATCGTCCCGGTGGTGCGCAATGCAAGTTAACAACCATCACACGCTATGGCGCAGTCGGCAGGTTGCAGCCTTCGCACTCATGCAGACGCCGACAACGATTCAAGCCGCATTCGATGCCGACATGCGGGCAGTCAATCCGTCCGTAGCGACGGTTGGAGAGATGATCACCGTCGGTGATTGCGAGTTGATAAGTGAGGAGTTGGATATCGACGTGCTACTACGTCGGGCGGGATTTTATCAAGTTGGCGACCAGATTACACCATGCGAAAAGGAGTGCCTTGAATAAATATCAGAGTCAATCATCACCCGTAGACGGATGCTTGCTGATAGCCTCTAGCGTTATTGTTGTTGCAACCGTCAGCTTGATAATGAATGGTTGGGCAGCATCACTGTTGTGGGGATGGTTCATCGCTCCCGTGTTCGACCTAGAGCCACTGTCGATCTTTCAGGCGATTGGGTTGTCATGCTTTGTGTCATTGTTTAAAACAACTCAGTCTAGTAAGTCAGATAAGACTGCCATTGAATTGATCGCCGAAATGTTTGGATTGGCGGTTGGTGGACCATTACTGATCGTTTTCATAGGCTGGATTGTTACTTGGTTTATCTAGGAGCAAATATGACAGATGGAACACCCGACGGCTTGCTGCTGTCGCTCCAAAAACTGGGCGCAAATGTTGATACCAATGACATGCCGGAACCAACACCAAAGTGGATGTTGCCGAGTTTATGCGAGAAGCACGGACTGCATTTTTACGACGCAGGCAGCAAGGTGTCCATTTGCGCTGATGAGTTTGTGTGCGTCATGTACCCCGGTCATAGCGGGTTTGAGAATTGCGACACAGCGGATTACGTGCAAATGCGTGATGTTGACACCGGTCGATTCGTTGGCTTGATTGCACGGAAGTAGTACCATCGCAGCCGTTGCCCCACGTTCAGCAAACGGTCAATGCGCTTATATACGCCTGATGTGGGGACCGGGCGGGCGCAACATTAATTGATAGATGATGGAGGTAGGCAATGCTGTGGACTGACGAACGAATCGAAGGCTTACTGATGCAATACGTAGTCGAGGCAGAGAAGCCATACGCCAAACAGGCATTGGAGGTAATGCGCGACGAGTACGAACGTGCCATCGTCACGAGCGTTGACGATGTAAGGCGAACCGAATTATGGTACGAAACGAGACTGAACGAGAAAGACGCCCGCATTGCAGAATTGGAAACATTGGACACCGAACGCTTGGCGCAAATCATCGGAAAAAATGAGGTGATTGACAAAATGCGCGACGAACACGAAGCCCGCATTGCAGAGAAGGAGCAAACGTTCGCTGATATCATGACAGAAGTTGCACGTGTATCAGAGATTCGCTTGTCCCGCATTGCAGATCTTGAGTCCAAGCTTGCCACTTCCACAGAGTTGGAAGAGGCGCATCTGCTAGAAATTGACCGCTTAAATGAAGCGTTGAATGATTCCCGACGGCGGGAACTGGCGAGGTTCTGATGAGCTCAACCAATAGGGGCGCAATCCGCGTCACCAACGACAAGTACATCACGCCGGCACAGGCGATTGATTCATTGCTAGACACATTGCAGATACCACACTATTGCACATTTATGGAGCCATGCAAGGGTGATGGCGCGATCTTCAATCGTGTTGATTGTGCCGTTAAGCTATACGCCGAGATTGACGAAGGCAAAGACTACTTGGCTTTGCCGTCAGATGACTACGATCTCATTATCACAAATCCGCCATTCAGCCTTGCGATTGAGTTCCTGGAGAAAAGCTTGAGCGAAGCCGATAGCGTGTTCTATCTGCTGCGGCTGAACTTCCTTGGCAGTCAGAAGCGTAAGGCGTTCTGGAACGCCAATCCACCAACGCATGTATTGGTGTTGTCAGATCGTCCGTGCTTCGTATGGGTATGCAAGACTTGCAAGGCTGCGTATCATCCTGGCTCAACCACAATCTGTGAATGTGGCGGCAAAGTTCGGGCGCAGACAGACAGCATCGAATACGCATGGTTCGGTTGGGATCGGGCTGGCTTCTGCGGGTTGAGTGAGGGAGTGCACGTACTATAATCGCCGGCTAAACGGCACGCCACACCGTGTTGCGTTGTGGTGGCAGGTTCAACTCCTGCGCCGGTGACTGGTAGCAGTAGTTTAATGGTAAAAATGCGCCTAGTAACAATAGCAATGTCAGTAAATGATACCTATGGGTGGGATATTGGTTCAAGTCCAATCTGCTATCGTTCTTGTAACTTAAGGAGGGTAACACCTGCATCTAATCAAGTGAAGCAACTCAACAGAAAAAGAATACGATTTACTATGCTCATAGTCATAGACTAGCCGCCAAACAACTAATAAGTAAACTTTCAGACGAACGTGATGAGTCCAGCACCTTTATAACTGAAAACGGTAAGATTTCCCATGTGAAATAGTTCGGGCGGTGTCTGGCAAGCGCCTCCTTTCCATAAGATTAGGGTTTTCTCCTTCCTTGTTTTCGGTTAATTAGTGTGATGATGTAGACGATGCAGTAATGCAGGATCGCTAGGCGGCTTCGCGCTGTTGTCCGCCTAGCGAGTATCAATGAAAAGAAAGGAATTTATGCAATTTAGCGAATTTAATTCACTCATGCAAAAGCACGTTGCAGCGATGTTGCAAGATAGCTGCAAATTATTCGCTGTAGATATCGACAAGGATGTATTGTGGAATCTGTATCTGGACAGCTTCCCCGCTGGCACGAATGAAATCTATCGTGAGCGGCGTGAGTTTGATTGCTCCTGCTGTCGTAGCTTCGTCCGTGGATTTGGAAACGTGGTCGCTATCCACGATGGGCAACTACTCACAGTTTGGGACTTTGAAACAGGCGATGCAACCTATCAGCCTGTGGTTGATGCGCTGTCGGTGTACGTTAAGGCGCGACCAATTTCCGACGTATTTATCACGAAGGAATCAGGCTTCGGGATCGCAAAAAATCATGAACAAAACGAGGATGGTAGCGTGCGGACGTGGAGCCATTTCCGTGTGGATCTGCCGACACAGTTTGTCACGAAGTCAAGCAAATCAGAAGCATCGTTGATAGCAGAATATCGGGACACGAAAAACGTGTTTTGTCGTTCGCTGGATGAAATCACCGAAGATGCAATCAACACTGTGCTCGAATTAATTGCGCAAAAGTCGCTGTACAAAGGCGACGAGTGGCAAGGCGCATTGTCGCAATTTCTGACGCTACATAAGGCTTATCATGCGTTGCCTGACAATCAGCGAGATCTCTGGTGTTGGTCAAAGTCTATTGAGGTTGGCGCTGCCTTGGCACGTATTAAAAATCATAGTATCGGTGTGTTGCTTGTGGATATCAGTGACGGCGTCGATCTCGATGCCGCTGTGCGCAAATATGAATCGATTGTTGCGCCGACGAACTACAAGCGGCCAAAGGCGATCTTCACAAAGCGCATGATCGAAGATGCACAAAAGGTATTGACAGAACTTGGTTTGATTGATTCACTTGGCAGACGCCATGCAACACTGAATGATATCACCGTCAACAATATTCTGTTTGCCAATCGTGATTCAGCAAGGCGCATGGCTGGTGACGTGTTCGCCGAACTACAGAGCGAGGTGGTAGCCAAGCCAAAGCAATTTGATCGTGTTGAGGAAGTGTCGATTGATCGTTTTATTGCTGACATCCTGCCGACGGCCACGAGCATTGAAGCCTATATCGAGAATCGCCATGCGTCTGATTTGGTATCGCTGATTGCACCAAAAGTCAAAGGATCGCCATCGTTGTTTAAGTGGGACAACGGCTTCAGTTGGGCTTACAGTGGCAACATCGCTGACAGCATGAAGCAACGTGTCAAAGCGGCCGGCGGCAATGTTGATGGCGTGCTGCGCTTCTCAATTCAGTGGAATGAGGAAGGCGACAATCCAAACGACTTTGACGCACATTGTATTGAGCCTAACGGCAATGAGATTTACTTTCCGAGCAAAGGCAGAACGCATCCATCAACGGGCATTCTAGACGTTGATATTATCCATCCAGATCGTGGTGAGGTAGCAGTTGAAAATATCACTTGGAGTAATTTGAGTCGGATGCAAGAAGGCGTTTACCACTTCTTTGTCCGCAACTACAATCACCGCGGCGGGCGATCTGGCTTCCGAGCAGAAATCGAATATGGTGGGCAGACTTACGCCTATGATTACGGCAAAGACTTCAACGGCAACATCACTGTGGCAAAGTTGAAATTCACTCATGCGAATGGGATTCAGTTTGTCGAGTCGCTGCCGTCAACCACGTCGTCAAAAACAATTTGGGGCATCCAAACGAATCAATTTGTACCTGTATCTGTGGCCATGTTTTCGCCAAACTATTGGGACGGTCAGTCGGGCATCGGGCACAAGCACTACTTTTTCATGTTGAATGGATGCATCAATGGCGATTGTCCAAATGGTTTCTTCAACGAGTTTTTGCGGGAAGAGTTCATGCAGCACAAGCGAGTGTTTGAAGCGCTAGGCAGCAAAATGGCAGTTAAGCCAACCGACGACCAACTATCTGGATTGGGTTTTAGCTCAACGAAGCGTAACAGCTTAGTTGTGAAAGTTAGTGGAAGTTTCGAGCGAGCTATCAAATTAATGTTCTAGGAAAGGTATCTACTATGTTTGAAAAAGCATCACGATTGAAATTGCGGTTTAACTATCGAGGGTTATGCATTACTGAGGATCTGTGGGACATGCCATTGACGGCACTAGACACGATTTACAAAGGTCTTAACGGGCAATTGAAAGCGCAAAAGGAAGAGAGCTTGCTTGAGACGAAGAGCGAGGCTGATGAGCTTTTAGATTTACAGATTGCCATCGTTAGGCATGTTGTGGAAGTTCGCTTGGCAGAGCAACGGGAGCGACAGGATGCCGTTGCCAAGGCAGCGCAAAAGCAAAAGATCATGGCGATCATTGCCGACAAGCAGGATGCCGAACTGCACAGCATGTCTATTGAGGACTTGAATAAATTGATTGCCGAGTAGTAATCCGACGGTGGGACTTCGCGCTGTTGTTCCCACCGCCAACCTGAAATCCAGAAACGAGAATCATGGAAATAGAACGCTTAGCCAACTCACCAATATCATGGCTCGATATTGATAACAACGTTCACTACCTACCTGCCGACGCTGTGATTTACATTGATACGGATAGTTGCACCATATCCATCAAATTGGATGGCGGCATGGTGTGCGTCACGACTGAGGATGGCGCAATGGAGATCCGACCAAATGGAGCTAATCAAATATATATCCGAGCGGGTGAACCAATATAGGGGACTAAAATGCCACTAGGACCAAAGGCGAGAGTGCTAGTCAAGGCACTCGAAGAAGTCAGCGCAACCGAATGGCGCAACTTCTTTAGCCTTCGCACGGACAGCCATGCAGATCCGGCTATTCAAATCATTGCGACTATGATGCGGGACGCGTATCAGGAAAGCACGCCTGTAAAAGTTGTAGCAGGCGATTGGCACATGCCGTTCATTCGTGCTGACGAGCATGATTTGCCAATTGCCGCTAAGCAGAAAATTAGTTGTGCTCGTTGTGCCAGAACTTCGTACAGTCTGCGCAACGGCAAGGTGAGTGACATGGAATCTGATGTAGCCTTGTTTGACAAGCTGGCCGGTAGTCGGCACTGGTCCCCGCTTGAGCATGTCGCAATAGCAGCGACTGATGCAGTGCGCTTTGGCAATTTCGTCGGTTGGCAGCAACTACGAAAGCATTACGAGAATGAGTCCGGTGGTGACTACACCGGTTTGTAATCAATCGCCGCCACTACGCCAACAACGAACCCGATGCGGCAATAGCGGAGAATAGAACGTGCGGTGCAGTAATTGCGGTGGGGAAAAGAACGGTAGTTACAAGGAGTTGTGTATAGCTTGCTACAACTATTTTTGGCGAAACGGAATCCACAGGCGACCAAAATCAAAATGGTGTAGCGTGTGCGGGCGAGTCCCCAGGAAGCACTTGGAAAAGGGCATGTGTGGAGCCTGCTATAAATACAAGCGGAGAACAGGAAAAAATCGACCACGCCACCTTTGGGATAGGGATGCAGTGTGCAGAAATTGCCGAAAACCATTGTCTACGTGTCGTAGGCGCAGCGTCAAAGGCTTGTGTTCGCTTTGCTATGATTATAGGCTGTGCTACGACAAAGATCGTCCATCTCGATTATGGGGGATTGGTCCGCATGGTTGGTGTGAGTGCGGCAATGCTGCGATTAGAGTTATTGAGGGGATGCCGTTATGCAAGTCGTGTTTAGAATTAGAATTATCATAGCGCGCAATGTCTAGCAAGCGCCGCCTACGTCGTCGGCAGTGCGGGCACAAGCAGCGGCACGCGACTAGTGATGATGCGGCGTTGCATGTCAGGGCACTCAAAGCGAAAAATGGCGGCTTCTATGGCGTGTATCGCTGCCGATGGTGTGGCTTTTATCACGTCGGCAGACTGAACAATCAGCAATTGAAAGCGAGGTTTTATGATTGAAACAATCGAATGGCATCCGGCATCGCAGCCACCAACGAACGACGACATCATCCTGATTCAACTCGCAAACGGCAGAGTGGATGCCGGCTACTATCGAGGTGGCGAATACTATTTTGTTGGCGACGATGTGGTTTGCGATGTCGCATATTGGGCTGAATGGCCGAAGGGGATGAGCGATGATTTGGAATGATACACGAATAAAAGAGTGGGCAAGCAATGGCGGCGTAACACCATATGATGAAACGTTGGTGAATCCGGCTAGCTTGGATCTGCGGTTGGGCAATCAAATACGTGTTCCACAATTGCGGTGGACAATAGGCAATGATTCGCCGGTTGGACGAGAGACACCGGCAAGTGAATTGTGGACTGACTCAGAAAAATTTGACACATTTATTTTGAAGCCAGGGCGTTTTGTTCTCTGTCATAGTTTAGAGTACACATTTTTGCCCACTGATGCAGCTGCTCAACTAATTAGCAAATCGTCCACAGGGCGCATTGGGTTGGAGCATTTGCATTCGGGTTGGGGAGATCCAACGTTCCACGGACAATGGACATGGGAATTCCACAATAGCGCACCTTGGCCAATCAAGCTTGTGGCTGGCCAACCGTACATGCAACTTGTCGTCATGGGCATGAGCGCCGTGCCGGAGCGTAGCTACCTGATGACGGGCCGATACAACGGTCAGGTAGGCGCAACACCGCACCGCACCGACCGTGGCGTCATCGGCGGAAGCGGAGACAATCGATGATGCCAACAATTAGCGCAATGACTATAGCACTATGTGTTATCGGTATTGGATTAGTTTTGGCTGTTATTGGTAACTGGCTGCTCGACTGGCTAGGCTACGGAAGCGGGGATAATCGATGATGCCAACAATTAGCGACGACGCCATCAACCAAGCAATTGCCGACATGTGGCCTATGTTCAGCGAGAGATTCTACCACACAATGCTTTTACCTCGTATTGATAAAGTTGTAAGTGCTGATAGCTTTGCCGAAAAACAAGAGCGCTTCACCGAGCTTGCCGGATGGATTGACGAGATCAGGGAAAATCAACGACTCGCCGATCTGGATGCCGTGATTGATTACACGCTGTTTTCGGATGGGCAGATTGTCGGCACGCAAAACGTGAGCGTCTGTCCCGCTTGTGGAAGGAACGGTGTCGTACGGCATCACACTACCATTGACGACATGTACTGGTGCAGGGGCAGCGTTGTGCATGTACTAAAACCAACAGGCGCGCTTTTGTCCACAGTGTTGGATTCGTGCGATCTGCCTGGTGCGGTGCCAGACGGGTTGATTGACTGGAATGATACAAGCATCGACGAGGTGATGCAATGATCATAGGCATAGCCGGCCGTGCGCAACACGGTAAAGACACCATCGGCAAAGTGCTCGTCGAGCACTACGGCTATCAGCGTGTGGCGTTCGCTGACAAGGTGCGTGAGTTGGCGCTGATAGTCGATCCACACATACTATGCCCCGCCGATGTCGGAATGGAATTCAGATACTTATCTGAATTAGTTCGGGCAGACGGGTGGGACCGAACTAAGCAGCATTCCCGCGTGCGATGGTTGCTTCAGCGGTTAGGTGAAGGAGCGCGCAATGCGCTCGGCGAAGACGTGTGGGTAAACGCTGCATTCAACAACATCCACAGCGGCAACTACGTTGTCACCGACGTCCGATACCAAAACGAAGTTAACGCCATTCGCAATCGTGGCGGCAAGGTGTGGCGAGTGACACGTCCCGACTTCGACAACGGCGTCGATCCGAATCATCCGAGCGAGGCGAATGTTGCACTGCTGGATGTGGATGTGGATATTGCGAATGACGGCACGGTTGAGGACTTGGCGGCGAAGGTGGCTGGGTTGATGGAGGTGGTGCGCGGTTGAGGCAATCATACTCACGATAGCTGCGCTTGTGGCTATCGGCGGATTAGGCGTGGCGGCGTGGTCAATTTGGGATACGCAGCGAAGACGGAAATTTTAAGGTGAATATGTGTTTTGAACAATTGTATGAGTCAGCAAAACGTAACGAGTTGCTTTTGATTGACGGTGGCATGTGCCACTGGCATCTACGCAGGGATGGGCAACTGACTATTCGAGAGATTATTAGTACACATGTTGGGGCTGGATCTGAGATGTTGCGTCAACTATCAGGCGTGCAAGGCGCTAAATTCATTCTTGCAAAATGCCCCGTCGATCTTGAGTCGAATGACTGGTATGCGAAGCGCGGTTTTAAATTGTCTCACATTGAAAAAACCAGAACCCAAAGGGGTATAAATGTATGGCGATTAAATCTAGAATAATTGTGTATAGTGGCGTGACAGCCGCTGCTTATATTGTTTTGACAATAGCTATTGCACCAGTAAGCTATGGACCTATTCAATTCCGCGTGTCAGAGATATTGAAGCCGTTGGCGTTATACGATCCGTTTTTTGCATTTTCTTTTTTGGTGGGCAATGGGTTGGCAAATCTAGCCTCCCCATTTGGATTTTGGGACTTTGCCATTATGCCAATTGTCGACTGCATTGCGGCATTGATTTGTTGGCGTTTGCGCCGCTTGCCGTATGTGGCTCTGATTGTCCAGGCGATTCTTATTAGCGCTGGTGTGGCAGCGTTTCCGCTCGGCATGGGTATTGGTTTGCCGTTTTTTCCAACATTTGCAAGCGTACTGATCTCGGAACTTTTTTTATTAATAGTTGGATATTGGACGATTTGGAGAAAGCATGGAATTAATTTTTTGTTCGGGTGGCAATAGGAGATTTGTCGAGATTGCTGTTGATGCCGGTTTTTTGTACGGTGCGAGACTTCCCAGCACTGTGCATCCTCAGTATGCACTGCATTTTGCTGATCAGGATTGGAGGAAGCCTGATCAGCAAAAATATATAAGCGAACTAAAAAAACACAAACCATACATGGCGAGTGTGTTGGATCTTGAATATGAAGATCAACTTGGTGAGGTGCTCGCCTGGGCCGAGGATGCTGCTCAATTTGTTGACATAATCATGATCATACCTAAATTTTTTGGTGCGATTGGAATGTTGCCGCGCTCTATTGGCGGAAAATCAATTCGTCTCGGCTATAGCGTGCCGACTCAGCATGGAGGTACTATGGTTCCAGCGTGGGAGTTTACTGGGTGGCCGGTGCACTTGCTGGGTGGTAGTCCACAGCGTCAAATGGAACTAGTCAACTATTTTAATGTCGCTAGTGTCGATGGCAACTATGCTCAAAAAATGGCGATTCAGTATGGTCAGTTTTGGACAAACGGCACTGCAACGTACGCAAAAAATCGCTATTGGCCCAAACTGAGCGAAAGCGGCTGTGATATATCAGATGATATGCCGTACGAAGCATTTTACCGTAGCTGCAAAAATATCATGAAAGCCTGGTTGTCAATTGTAGGAAATTCAGTATTTAATTGATAAAAACCTAGCCGTCTGGCCAGTATGAATTATAGTATACTTTAAGTATACTGTAATTAATGAAAGAAATAAAAACAAACAAAACAGGAGATGCAGATTATGGATAGCTACAAGACGATGGTAGGGATGAGCGATGGGACATGGGCAGAAGCTGATTCGGGCAATAATATTACTTTGTTGAAGGTCTACGCTGACATGTACGACAGCCGTGGTTTCAGAACTCGCTCTATCGAGTCGTATTGATCCACAGGTTTGCATATCCTGCT
>CAZZDD010000033.1:0-29252 GCA_964652185.1 uncultured Candidatus Peribacteria bacterium
AACGAGATTTATCTAAAATCTCACTTTGATATAAAAATTCTTCTTTGAGTTTCTCAGCTTTTTTAAACTGCTCATGGTAAAACTCGTCCTTGAAATCCTGAAATATATCTTTGGTCTTTTTGTAAGGTTTTACCTCAACTGTGGTCTGTTGTTTTTTACTCATTTTGCGGGTTTTAGAATTTGATTTATTTGTTCAATGTCATCGGGGTGCATTAAAAGAATTGACACACCTCTCTTTGCAAATTCATTTGGCATAATCACCATAGTAATGCCAGCCTTTGATTCAAGTAGATTAGCAATCCTTTGAAGGTCATGAATTGTTAATTTGGTATCCATGAACTAACAAAACTCGTTTAATTGATCTTCGTGGTAATCGTAGTCCACATCACCATCACTTATCCCTATAAACCATTGATCCTGATCATTAGGCATGTTGAAGTTATCGTCAATACCGTTATTTCGCATTTTAAGGCTATTAGACGAACGATCTCCTTTTTTTGATGTCAGAGTGCCTTTAACAGTTAAACTGGTCTTAGACTTCTTGTTTTTACTTCCCTTGGCTTTTTTTTCCATTTCTATTAAATTTTCTTCTGTTTTTATTTTGTTGAGTCAATGTAGCCCATCTACAATTAGATGGTTCATAATTACCATTATTATCAATACGATCAATAGTCATACCTTCTGGACGTTCACCCATATCAGATAGAAAGTTTTCAAATGAATTAATCCATCTTTCACATACAGTTATTCCACGACCACCGTAATCTTTATATTTTTTTGAATTTACATTTAAACATCTATGTTTTAATCCTACCCAACTTTTATATGTTCTTGAATGTGTTGAATTCAAACAATGTCCGTGTATTTTCCTATCCTTGCCTAATCTATAACATATTTTTTTTGCAATTTGCCTCCGTAAGCAACCACAAGATTTAACTGAACCAGTTAATAGATTTGATTTATTTACAATAGTATTATTCCCACAAACACACTCACAATAATATAAAATAGACCCACGTATTAATTTATTATCACGTATTCTTATTTCATATCCTGAGATATATTTTACAAGTAAATTTTCAAATCTCTTATTTAAGACAATTGAATGATCCATGAGTTTACCCATAAAAATTAAGATTTAAATTGTTTGAATACGTAAATATCAACAGTTAATCAATCAATTCAAAACAATCCTACTAAAATTTATAATTTTTTATAATCATCGTGGGGAATTAGACTAAATCACGTAAAAGCGTGATAAATCGATATATCATGTCAAACCGTGATAATTGTTTAGCTATCTGAAGGCATGAGTATAGTAGGATAGTAACTAGAGGTTGTTTTTATTTTATCCCAACACCATTTTGAAAAAAAGCATCTTTTTTAAAACGGGGGTTCCGTCAGCCTAACGACTGTTAGGTTGAACTTATGATATTACCTTTTTTTAAACTTGACTGATAACCCATTCCTAACCAAACCCCTATTTTATCTTAAAACCTTTAAATTGAATTATATTCTTATATTTTATATATATTATTATTATTATTATAGTAGTATAGTAGTATATATATATTATATTGTATTTATATAGGAAGAAAGAAAAGGATGCTCTTTTCAGAAAATACGCTGGGGCGAAAAAAAAACTACTTCTATTTACTAACCTACTATAACCGTCCTTTGATATTCACATACTGTTCATACAAACCTAACGAACGTTAGTTAGGCTAACGAACGTTAGTTAGTTAAAAAATATTTTAATTATTTTTAACTAAAAAATTCTTTTTCTGATTTTGTTTGTATTTATTTGTAATTATGAGTACAAAAAAACTACAGGTCTTTGTATCAAGGAATACAAAGATTGCTATTGATGGGATAGCAAGCCGTTTAGATATAACCATCAGTCAAGCCACTGAATTAGTTCTTAACTCAGAAAAGAGTGCTAATTCCATTTTAAAAATAATTGATGAAATGCCATCAATGGATGGATCAATTGATTTAGGTTATTTGAATGAAAGGGGGATTATATGGATTTAAGGTCTTTGAAAATAAATATCCTTCTTAGTGGTGTTGAACAATTCAGAGGTGGTATGTTTTCAAAAGCCGATGGTCTTGATTATGTTACATTAGACCAGTTTGTGATGATGATCAGAAGTGGATGGAAATTTAAAGACCAGATTGAACATATCCGTTCACAAACAGATAAAACAATCAGGAATGAGTTAAAGAAACAATTACCTGCTTTTCGTCCTTGTATTGGTGATGGAATTATTAATCCTATTGTTCCTATTGATGAAGAACTCGGATATAAAGCAAACATTGATCAAAAGCATATTGTGCTACGGGCAAGATCAGTATCAGGCAATGATTTATTTTCATTGATTTACATTCAGAATCCTGATGATCATAAACATTACAATCGAATAGCAAAGGCTTTAAATAATCAGATTGGCGTTCCAACCAATAAAGGGCAACATTCATTTGATCGTGCTCGGTATCTTTCATACGATCCATACTTGTATTATAATCCCAACGCAGAACCGTTATCAGTAGTCATACCAGAACCAGTTAAAAGAACGGTTAAAGAATTTACTGCTGGTGAATTAGATGGACTGGCAGATAAAGTACAACGGGAAATATTATGGTTGGTTGAATTTAAGCAAGACATTACTGGTGATTATAATCAATGGCGTGATCTTGGGTTTGCTTTTGCAAATACTTTTCATGAAGCAGGTAGATCATTTTATCATGAAATAAGCAGGTTATCTGATAAATATAATGTTGAATCTTGTGATAGACAATATGATTTATGTGATGCTGCCTCTGATGCAACAGAAGGTGAAAGAATTACAATAGGTACGTTCTTCCATCTTGTTAATGAAACAAAAAATAAATTTTATAAAGAAAAATATAATTCATGAATAAAGAAACATTAAAAAATGATAAGAAAATCCCTTTGGATTTATTTACAAAAGTTTTTGAAGAGCGACTTGAAGCCCTTCACTTTCTTAATACTGTTATTGCACAGGAAATTAATAACAGTTCAATTTTTTTATTTCACACAAAACAAAATTTCTCTGAAAAGGTTATTAAAACAATGGCAAATAATTGCTATTATAAATTAGTTACTGATAGCGGAGTTACCAGATATATCAGAGCAATTGATGATTGGTTAAAATGGGAAGATAGAAGAAAAATTAATGCTTATTGTTTTAACAATACCGAACCATATAATAATGGAACGGCTAATTTATTTTCAGGTTTTGAAGTTAAACCCGTTCAGAATGAACAGGCAGTTAATCATACTATTGACGTACTGACTAAAATAATTTGCAGTGGAAAAGTAGAACAAGCACAGGCGTTGATCCGTATACTTGCTTGGGAAGCACAAAATATTGGTAAGCCTTCAAGAGTTATCAAGCTAATAAAATCAAATAATCAGCAAACAGGAAAGGGAAGTTTCTTTGATGACTTTATGGGTCAGCAGATTTACGGTAAATCTGCATATATTACGAACGAACTTCAAAAAGTGGTCGGTCGATTTAATTCACATCTTAAAGGTATTACTTATGTTCTGTTGGATGAAACAGGATTTTCTGGTAATAAAGTATCGGCAAACACGTTAAAGAACTTATCGACAACAACAAGCATTAGGTTTGAACAGAAAGGGTTGGATATTGGTCTTCCCACACCAGTTGCGTTTAACATTATTGCACTTACAAATCATGAAACAGGTGCACATATTGAAGATGGTGATGGTCGTTATTTTTATATTGACATGAAAGACATGCAAAAAGATTCACCTGAAATTCTTGAATGGAATAGAGTTAATGGGAACGAAAATAAAGGAGTGGATAATACATATGCAAGTGCTTGGTTATACTACCTTCTTAATCTCCCGTTACCTAAAGAGTATCGTCCAACACAAGACCTGATTTATTCAGACAAGAAAGAAGATATGATTCTGAAAGGAGAGCCACATTCGTTTGCTGCTTATATGGATAATATTGATAACATAATCCCGTATGAAGCAACCTATCTTTATAACGGTAAAGTTTATTTGAAGACCCATACGATCATAGAGTTATATCATGAATGGCTTGGCAAGTATAATAAGTTTGGCGATTCAAAAACAAAGATCGGTTTATATTTGAATAAGAAGTTATTTGGTAAGGGTATCAATATAAAAATTAATAATATTCAACGCACTTGTCGTGAGATTCCATCTGATTTCCAAATTCAACCAGACCCAAAAATTGAATTAATTGACGGGTTAGAATATAATGCTGAAACTAACACCATTCAAAATAAATGAACTTTAAAACTTTAGCCGAAGGGATTGATTATTTGAATGAGATTCTTGTGTACAAGAAGAAGAAATTTTATTTAAATAACGGTGAACCTATTACTAAAAAAAAGGTAAAAGAATTATACGGCAGTTTAACTGGTGGTCAACGATTGAAGTCTGGCGAAGTTAAAGACCGTTCGGTTTTAAACTTCTGGCTTAAATCCAAAGAACGTAAACCAAAGAAGCCTACTGATCGTAAACTTAAACGAGCAGATAATAAACAATATATTTTATTCCACAATCAAAAAGATAATGAAGACAGAAAAACAATTCATTGATAACATAAAGACCAATAGCGGCAGCACAATGGTTGAATATTACAAAGACATTAAATACATCTGTGAGTGTGGAACACCAACCAATTCATTGATGAAGTTCATGTCAATGAAATATAATCAACCTGAGTTTATAACTGAATATTTTTTTACTAAAGCTAAATCTTTCATATGACAACTTTCTTAATAATACTATTAATCCTTAGCGTATTACTTAATCTTAAGTTTTATCATAAATGGCATACTGAGACCCGTTTTCTTGAAGAAAAATATGATCGTGAAGTGAATTTTGATTTAACAAAATGGACTGGACATTTTATCCATCACCATTCTAAACCCGTTGAAATAGATTGCGACTTCAAGATTAATTCTGATGTAATCAGACAATACAGGGGTGCAGAACATCAACTAATTCATTTTACAAAAAATAAAATGGCTATTGAATTAATTGAAAAGATTAAAAAAGAAGATTTGATTGAGTACGTTGAGGTCGATGATATGTTTGAGAATACTAAACATTTCAGAGCAAAAATTATAGTTGTAAAGCCGCCATTATATTCACCGCATTAATTGCGGTAGTATTCACCGCATTACTCATCATCAAGCCGTTCGATTATATGTTGAACGTCTTTTTTTAATTCTGCTAATGTTACTTTTATTTCGTTAAGAACTTTAAAGTCTTCTCTTAACATATCAATCTCCTTTTGTACTAACGAGTACCTGCTATCTGAAACTTCTCTATTTGACTTCACTTTCTCCACAAGTTTACCGTAACCAATAGCGAAGATTACTAATGATATTAATAAAGATGCTAATGCTTCTATCATAATAATTTATTCTTCTTTCTTGATTTTATTTTTTTGAAAAATATCAACAATACCGTCTTTATCGTGATCAACAAACCATATACTTAATATTGCTGCAAGCATTGATAATCCAACGGTTATCATCATTGTCACATCAGCTACTTGAAGATCATGAAGAGTATACACAGCAGCACCAGTGAACACGGCTAATGTTTTCTTTACGTTCTCCCAGAATATTGTGTATTTCCAAAAACTCATATTATCCAATTGGTAAGAATTGTCCAAGTGCTATTGTAATAACTACACCAAGTCCAATCCAAAAAATAATGCTTTTCTTTTGCCATTTAACGTCTCTTTCGAGTTTGATAATTAACTGAATTTTTTCATCATTCGTTAATTTTTTTAATTCATCGTATCTGTTCATAAGCTATTAATCTCCGAATCCTAAATAGATTCCATTTCCATTACTGTTATAATTAGTATCAGTGTTACATGATCTGTAGTTCGCAAATAGCGAACTGTTTTCTTCTAAATAATCTTGAAGCTGATCTTTGTAGAATGCAACCTGATCTTTAACTGCTTGACGTAAAAACGTAAGTTCTTCTATTGAAGCAATTTGTGAGTTATCCGAATTTTGTCTTACAACTCCTTTAGAAGTGCCTTTGAAGGCTAAAAAAGGAATTGCTGATAAATAGGTAGCCCAAACCGAAAGCGGTTTAATATAAAATTGAACCAGATTATAATTAACACCTGTTAATGTATTACCAGTAATAGCCGCCTTCAATTCAGAGTTTAAAGCCGTCCCTAAGATTGGTTCCACTTGCATTGCTTCTGAACTACGAATGTATGGCACAAGCAATGATGCTTCAACATTTTTACTTATTGAAGTGATTTCTTTAATATCTTCTTCTGAGATGTAGTTAACGTTTACCATATTAATTCAATTCCCCTATTACTATTTTATCATCTTCCTGTTCGTCAGTAATTAACAATTCAATTGTTTCCTGATCTAAAGCATAAGATTGCTCAAGTAATTTTATTCCAGCTTCCTTATTTATTTTACCATTTTTAATATTACGAACAAGGCGCATCATGTTAATGTATTGCTTGCCTGTTAAACTTGCAGTTATTTCATTGGTAGGAGTAACTTCATTATCAGTATTGTTATTATTACCTGATTGATTTGTATCTGAAATAGTGTTTGATTCAAGATTAAGTTTTTCGTTAATAACAACCAATTGACCCATACCATTGAATTTCAATAAATCATTAAACGCAGATAAGATAGTCTCCTGAAGTGGTGTAATTACTACTTTTGTAAAGTATGCAACTGATACTGCAAGTTTATTTGCATCACCACCTAAAGAAGCCCCTTTAGCATCTGATCCTGAAAGTTCTAAATTACCACCATGACCAATTGCAATTTTTTCGGTAACGATATAACTTAGTTCTTCGTAAAGACCCTGATTTACATCCCCTTCTAATCTAACTAATTCAGGTTTAGATTGATCATCATAATCCCCCCATATGAAAAGTAACTTACCAGCATTCTCAGAACCAGTGTGTTTAATTTTAAAATTATTAACAAACTGCGCCTTTTCTTCATCAGTGGGATTTCCTTTTAAATAAAGTATACCAGATGGTGTTAAACTGTTCTGAACTTTATTAAGGTGAAACTGCGATAGTTCAAAGTCAAGTTGCACCCAATTCAATACTGAGTTATATGATGGAATTGCATAAACATTTTCCAATGATGGGCTATACTTTTTGATATATAAAATCTGACGTTTATCTTTTTTACCGTTAGCAGGATTGAAGGCAGCAATTTTAACTGCATCAGATTTCATGTTAGACGGTTTACGATTTCTTTTATTTTGTACAATACCCCATTTAGTCGAGTAATACCAGTTCTCCACAAATCCTAAAGTATTAGGTGACTCTGCTCGAAGATAAGATGGGTTGCAGTGATAAATCTCCGAAATCATACCCTCTGAATTATAAACCACCTGCAATGCTGCTGCCTCCATTAATGCCATATCAAAACATGCTTTCTTAAAAATGTCATTAATAGATTGTCCTGCTCTGTTTTTACGATCCAAAAACATTTTGATTTGCTCATCATTTGTATCTAGCGGAAGTAACCCAGACCCAAACATTAAATTGGCTTTAAGGTTAATAAAGTTAGAATGAACTGGTGAAGCATTGTTATATAAATCAATTAGTTTATTCGGATATGCATTATCTCTTTCACCTGCTGATGAATTGAACCATACATATCCTTGCTCATCAACCTCAATATTAGGGTTGATTGCAATCAGAAATTTCTCGATTTCTGATGATTTATAATTTAATTTTTTTGATTTATCCATATAATATTATAATTAATTTAGGTTTATGTAAACAGGGTACTCATCATCAGCAAACCATTGAAAGGCGATATTGACCTCATTAATAACGATTATTTTCATCCACGATAATTTTTCAAGATCAATCACATTTGATTTTGGTTGCTCGTTTGTTTCGTAAAAAACAAAATAACGATTCATGTTTTTACAGGCTATATCCATAACGGTTAACAGTACCTCTTCTTAATGTTTGAAAATAATCATAGATTTTATCTGCATGTGCAATTCTATTTTCCTTTCCTTTATAGCCGATTGCGACCTGAATAACAGGAGCACCATGCTTAATAAATTTTAAACCTGATTCAAAGTACTTTTTACGATCTACCAATAATATACTTGGGTGTGGATATTTGAATGGATAGGCTTCTGAATACTGACCTGATATTGCAACACCGTGTTTATTTACATAACACACATTACCAACATAATCAGTATTATCATCAACCAAACTAAAAAGATATTCAATACCCCCTTTTGCAGTGAAATATGAATCTGAATCTAAACATAAAACATAATCACAAGTGCTTTGTCCAAGCGCATAATGTAAACCAGTACCATGATGAATATTATAACCCATACGATGAAGAGTAAAGTTATCATAGTTTTTTATTACATTATCAAGTTCATTCTGCTTCTGAATAATGTCAGAACCATCAACAAGTCGTACATGAATATGTTTGTATCCATACTCATCTCTGGTTGAGAATAATTTATCAATCAAATCTGGTGTATTGTAGTTTACTACGGCTATTTCAAAGTTCATAATATATTAAGGTATTAATGTTTGTTTACTAATATTGGTCGTTCCAAAAGTATTTCTTATAAGGTTTATTGTTGCATGATTACCAGTACAATCAGTACCGTCCCAATCATTTAAATTCCACCACTCAACAAGATTAGTTTTCTGATCGGCAGTAAGATCATCATACTGTAATCCACGACCATAATTCCATATACTTCTGATAAAACTATCGGTTTTCATTCCAGACCAAACACCATGTGATACTTGTCTTTGATATGAGAAAACACCGCCAGACGCATCACGTGTTGTTCCAACCTGATATGCAATATTAGCTGATGAAAATATTCCACCGAAAGTACTCGTACTTCCAGAGGTGATGAATCTGTTTTCATCATAAAGAAAAATCTTTTTATCTGGCGTTGCTGTGCTATCACAAGTAACAGCATAAAAATACCATTTCTCTTTTGATAATTGACTACCTGCACTTGCTTGACATTGTTGAAGATTATTACCTGCTGAAGAAGTTAAAAAGTCAATATCATTAGTTCCACCTGCGTTAAAGAAAATACGTAATTCAATATTACGGTTAACCGTTGAGGTTTCTCTACCGCACAAATTATTAAAACCTCCTGCTGTTGATAATCCATAAGTCCATAAACAAATTGTTAATGCATCGTTAGGATATAATGCATCATCACCAAAACGGAATGTATTATTTGCTGTCTGCTGTTCAACAGAAGCATTAGCCATTTCAAGACATTCGAAAGGTCTTTGTAATTGTAGTTGCGCGTTTATTCCAAACATAATTATTCCTGAAGATTACCAATTACCATCCAATCATTAGAACCTCTGTGGTAAGCAGAAGCACCAGCATATTGGAATCTTAATTTATTTCTACTATCTAATGATTTCATTGTACCGCTTGCAGCAATTGTAATTACGCCAGTTCCTACATTAACAATAGTTACTTTCATACCAGTTACCATTGAATTAGGAAGGGTTATGGTAAACGTTCCGTTTGCTTCTATGGTAAGTCCTGCATATGTAGCATCTAAAGTTGTTGCACCTGTCATCGAAACAATATCACCATATACGTTGATTCCTGAACTAAAATTAGTATCGCCAGTAACAGTTCCACCTGATAATGGTAAATATGCCCCATCGCCACCGCCAGTACTGCCTGTAAATTGAATATCAAGGACACGGTTTGAAATGCTAACGGCTAAATTAGAACCTGCTGTTGCGCCTGTTATTGTAAGATCAAGTTCGTTATTAATATCATTCAATTCAGTCGCAGTATTACCTGTGTATGTATTGAATAAAGTCTGATTAACTTTAGTATTTGTTACTCCTGATATGTAATCAATATCATCATCCAGACCACTTAAAATATTTGCAGTATTACCTGTGTAAGTATTAAATGTCGAATTAGATACATAATCTGTTGAACCTGTAAATTGAATATTAAGAAGCCTGTTTGAAATGTTAACGGCTAAATTAGAACCAGCCGTAGCACCAGTCAATGCCCCATCTAATATAGGTTGTGTATCACCAGTATAGTTATTGAATAAAGATTGATTAACCTTAGTATTTGTTACTCCTGATATGTAATCAATATCATTTTCTAAACCAGATAAAATACTTGCGGTTGATGCAGTATAACCTGTAAATAAATAGATAGGTGTTCCACCAGTAGGACTACCACCACCTGTTGATGAAATAGTAAGACCCGTTGAACTTGGTGTAAGTGTTATATTGCTTCCTGCGATTAATGATTTATCTGCTATTGTTCTGCCGACAACTGATAGTATATTTTCACCAGTTCCCAGATTGGTAACACCTGTTATTGTAAGATCAAGTTCATTATCAATACTTTGAAGTGTTGTTTCGGTTGAAGCAGTATAACCTGTAAATAAATCGATAGGTGTTCCACCAGTAGGACTACCACCACCCGAACTATTAATAGTAACTCCTGTACTTGATTCAGATAAAGTAATATTACTTCCAGCTACTAACCCTTTAAATTCAAGAACCGTTGAATTTTTTTGTGCAAATAAACCAACACCACCTAAATTAGTGGCATCAGTAATTGCAGTATTACCAGTAATAACTGAAGCTGGGTCTTGTTTGACCTTCACTTTTATAACTTCACCATTGACAGATTTTAAATTTAATATCATAATTCTTTATCCCACGTTTTGTATGATTATCATCTTACCACTAAGAAATGCCCTTTTAGCTACAGATGAAGAAGACAAATACATATTATAGTAATAGGTTCCTGCTTTTACATTAGCTAATTCATTAGCAGTTTTTACTAATGAAAAGATTCCGTTTGCAGCTAATACAATTGAACCATCAGTTGTTGAGAAGGTAAGTATTGAATAATTATCTTGCGGTTTTACTTTAACAACTAAAGTTGCACCTGTGTATCCAGTGAAATCAAAATTAGAAACAAAGGTTTCTCCTGAATATACTTCACTTTGAAGTTGTTGATTAAGATCACGATCTTTATTTAGTTGAAGATCGTATATTGAATCTTGTGTTAAATCTATTGTACAATTCATATTATTATAATTAAATTCATGTGTTATTGAATCGGGTATCTGATTATTACAACGCCTGATCCACCGTTACCACCAATTCTGCTTCCAAAAGCTTCTCTTGTGCTTGATCCACCACCACCAGTATTAGGAAGACCTGCGACACCATTGGCACCAATGGAATTTATTGGTGTGGCACCTCCACCCAATCCACCAGTACCTAATGTACCACTTTGTGATCCGCCACCACCACCACCAGCAAACCAGCCAGCTTCACCTACAAATGTGCCAACATATGCTGACATATTAAGACCATCACCACCATCACCAGCATTGTTTGAACTAGCATCTTCTCCTTCTTCTCCTGCGCCACCACCACCGCCACCTTGACGATTACTTGCTCCTGAATTATTTCCATCACCACCATTCTTACCTTGACCAGCAGTACCAGCACCTCCTACCGATGCGAAACTTCCACCACCACCAGAACCACCACCAGCATTACAAGCACCACCACCAATAGCAATTAATCCAAATGCGCTTGAGTTACCTCCATTTGTTCCATTACCTAAATTACCAGTCCCACCAGTTCCAACTATAATTGAATGACTACCAACATTAACTGTGATCGGACTACCAGTAAAATTATGTAGCAATCCACCTGCACCACCACCACCTGAACGGGCATATCCACCTGCACCACCACCTGCAACAATCAAATATTCGATATTAGAATTTGATCTTCCGTAAACTTGAAATATTGAACTACCAGTAAATAAATGAAATCTATATCCATTAAAGTCATATACAGTACCACCAGATGCAGAGAAGGTACTTGGATATTCAATTAAATCACAATCAAAATTTCCAATTATTTTACGAATACGATTATATGAACGGCTGTTCATTGTAATTTCGTATTGATTTTCACCTTCTAAATCTCCAGTGGTTAGTGAAAAGTCTTCAACTAAAAATGGTACATCATATCCTGCAATCCACCAATTACCATTCATGTCTTCAAACAATGCTGTTGTATTATATCGATCAATATTCACACCTGTTCCACTTACATTACGCTTAAATAACATGTTGTTAAGCCAACGGTTTTGAAATAAAGATATTTTTGAAATTGAAAATGTTAATGTTTTATCATACCATTTACCTTGATCATCAACAGTTCGTACTTGCTCCATTGAGGCTTCATCAGTAATATTAATTTTAGTGAAAGTGACTGTATCTAAAATGTCCGTCATAGTATATCCAGAGATCGTATAATCCAATGGATAATAAGGACGTTCTTTATTTAATTCGGTTGACAAATAAAGTTGTTTTATTCCACCTAAAGAAAAATCACAATGATCATCAAATAATAATTGTATTGCCATACGTTATAAAATATTTTGTGTTACATAATCTTCATCAATAAATTTCAGAAGGTTATAATTATTTATTACTTGAAAAGAAAATGTATAGACTGAATCTTCAGTAGTTGCTTCGTAAACATTTATTTCAGCACCAGTATCATAACCCATTATACACCAATCACCGTTTGCCGTTAAAAATACTACTATGTATTTATTATCAACCAAGTTTCTAATACTATTCCATTTAGCTGGATTAAGTTTTGGAATTAATACGTTTAATGTTTCAGTGAAAACAAAACCAGTATTGTTTGCATTCAAATCCTGTTCATATGAAACAGATTGATCTACAGGTAATTCATACCAAGTAAGTCCTGACTGTAACTCATTGATTGTCATGATATTATTACCTTGAAAATCTGTTATATTTGCTTTAGCATTAACAACCGAATAATCTAATTCATTTGGTTTTTGTGCTATAAACAAACGAAGAATACCACCAAGATTAAAATCTTTTTTTACTGGTGATGTTAATCTAATGCTAATAGCAGGACTTTCATAGCCTTCAAAACAATCAATGGTTGCATAGTATGTGATAAATGCTTCTGTACACGAACGACAACTATCAAACGAATAACTATCAATAAAACAACTTCCAGTCGAACTTGTAATTAATTCATAATTACTTCCGTTTACTGAACGATAAATATTTACAGTAGTATCACCAGTACACGGTTCTTCAACAGTCCAACATACTTGTATATCATAATCGATTAAATTAGTATCACCTGTAACTGTTGCAGTTAAACTTATGTCAGTTGAATAAGCCTCTGCTTCACCTATATTTGAGTTTAACGATATATTCTCCAATGACATAACTTATTATTGTTTAATTGCACGTACATAATATTGATAAATAGTATCATCTTCTAAACCAGTATCAGTATATGTGTTTATATTTACTGTTGTAGTATGAATTAAAACATAACTACCTACATCTTTTACTCTACGATAAATTTCATAACCAGTCTCTGCTGATGAATTATCATTCCAATTCAATGTCAACGTTTTTGGTGCTGTTGCTAATACAGTTACAATAATCGGAGTATCTAAATATGTTAATCCAGTAGAACTACTACTAAAACTACTTGTTACACCAGTTCCATTTTTATAATGAAATTTATAATCATAACGTGTATCTTCAGTTAATGAGGTATCAGTTGTATTTGTAGTACCACTAACCTCAGTCTTCAAAAAACTATATGTTGAACCTGAATCAGTTGATCTGAATATTTCTATCTCAGTAACATATGTTGAACTGTTGTTTAATACTAAATTTAACGCTCCTTCTGCTGTCCTATTAACTGACAAGCCGTTTGGATATAACGGTAATATTAAAATATTTGATTGACTTGCTGCGCCAATGTCAGTATATGCTGCAACATAATATCTATAATCATCATCAACGGTTTCATTTATTATGATACTTGTATTACCTGAACTAATATCACCAACCTCAACATAATCACCACTTGAGATTTTTTGTCTGAAAATTCTATATTCAAAAACAGATTCAGGTTGATTGATTGGTTGATTATTAATCCAAGTTAATTGTGTTGAAGAGTTAGTAATTCCACTAATCGTTATTAATGTAGGTGCTATTGGCGGAGTTGTATTAATTGCCAATGTCACTATATTAGAATAAAATGAAAATGTATTACCATCTGTTGAACGGACACGGTAATCATACGGTTGATTTAGATCACCAGTATCGTCATAAAATGATGTTCCTGTTAATGGAATAGGATCACCTGCTATTTCAGACCAAACCCCAGAAGGACTGTCTCTTCGCTCAAGAATGTAACCAGTATCACAAACATTATTACTTGCCCAAGTTAAGGTTATACCAGATAAATCTGACGTTCCACTTAAAGTAGGTGCTAATAAGCTACTAACAAGATTCTTAATACTCGAATTAGTTGTACCTCCAAAACTAAATGCTTGAACATAATAATAGTATTGCGTATCAATCACAATTGAACTATCCGTTGTAGAATTAAATGTAGTATCACCCGAATCAATTTCATTATAATCAACCCCGTTTAATGATTTAAAAATACGATACCCAGCATCTGAAGTACCTGTTGGTATTACTGATGTCCAAGAAAGATCAACGTCAGGGGTACAAGGATTTGAATTTAAACTTAACACTGGCTGTGCTGGCGGATTCTCAGCGACCACAACCTGATATTCATTTGAATAAAGACTATTAATTCCGTTAACAAATAAACGGATACGATATGTATATGTTGTATTGTTAACTATATCAGTGTCACTATATGTTGTAGTTCCAGAAGGATTTTCAATGATTTGATTAAAGCTATCTGAATTTATTTTCTTTTCTATTTTAAACGTAGCATACGTACACGGAATATTATCAACATATGTTATATCAATATCGTTTGTTAATTGATTAAAAACTGCATTAGTAATTGTTGGTGGAGTTAATACTAATGAAGTTGATACTGCTGCTGATAAATTAGTATATGCATCTTCAAACCATACACCATTTATTGGTCTGACCTTATACCAATATGTGGTTCCTAAATTAATATTAGTATCATCATAATCAGTGGTACTCACCGTTGCAATCAATGAGTATGAAGTTCCATTTGTACTTCTGTAGACTTTGTATTGAGTTGCATTAGTTGCAGTTGTCCATGAAATTCCGATTGAGCATTCATTATAATCAACACTAACAGTAGTAGTTCCTACTAATCCACTGAAATTGTATTGGACTTGAATTAAGTCAGTTGAACTTGCCGATGGATCACGAACATCATCATGTGCTGCTTCTATTGTAGCATTTGGAAGAAGAATAGAACTTCCAAAACGGTTTCCACATGCTGTTGTATTTATTGTTGGATCAAAACCTAATGTGCTATCCGTTGAATACCAATCAACATAAAATACTTGATTAGAATTATTCAGATATGTAAACATCGCACTTTTCGAAATGTTATATGAATAACTCCAATTTTCACCTATAACTGAAGAACTATGTAGTTTAGAAGTACCGTTTATAAAACCCGCAATAAATCTTGCCCAATAATTATTATTAATTCCAGTTGTTTGTGTACGATCTCTGATTAATACATATCCAGTAACTGAGGTATCGTCACCAGTAATACTGATGTTATAATTTAACGATCCGCTTGCGGTAAAATTTCCACCACCACTATTATATGAAATAGAAAGCGGATTCATGCTTACAACTGATAATAAACTCATATACTATTATAATTAATCATAAAAACAAAAACCCGTTCAACTATTAAATTGACGGGTTTTTGCAACTATAACTAAGGTAAAATTATTAAGCTAAAAGTGCTTCTACGATTGAACTACTTACTTCGTTAGCGTATCCAAGTGCACCACCTACAAGTGTCATATTGGCAACATAAGCATCAGCTTCTGCAAGACCAGTATCAATTGTAAGGGCAGTAGCAATAAGTCCACGACCAGTTTCACCTGCTAACCAATATCTGCTTGCCTGATCTTTTACAATCACAGCAACATATGCATTAGCAAGGTCTTCAATTACTTCTTTTTTAGCCTGAGTCATGTTAGCGAATTGACCGTTTACGGTTTGATTCACAAATCTACTTGCACTTCCTGTTTGAAGTTCTTGAAGTAATTGACCTGTGTTTGGCTCGAAATCATAAACATAAAATCCTGTAGCACCAGATGTCAATGTAATACCTGTGATAGTATTTCCACTGTTTTTTCCAACTACATCAATCTCACTTTTGTTTATGATATACATTGCCTGTAAACCACCGAAACTAAATCCGCAATCACGAGTAAGACCAGCATTTATTAAACAAGACATATCTATTATTTTTTAAAATTCTAAGTGTTATTTTATATGAACCGTCTACATTAATAAAGTAAACGGTTCATATTATTAAGCAATTACCAAGTTGTTGCTTCCGTACAATACAGCTTCGGTAGGGAACGCTACCTTGAAGTCAACTTTGTACTTCATTTTGAAGCTGATAACTTCATCACCAGTTGTATATCTCTTGTCAATAAGTGTAACTTCTGACCAGTCAGATTCCAAATCAGTACCAACGTGGAAGTTTGATCTTTCACCTAATACCATAATATTATCTAACATACCACCAACGGCACGAACTTCAATACCATAGATCGAAGGAGTTTGACCCTGTGCAGTTGTTTGAAGACCCTGTGCAGCTAAGTTCTGTTCGTATAAGAACGCTGTTTTATAGCTTACGAAAAGAACAAGATTTTCTTTTCTTTTCTTAACTGCTGCTGGAAGAGCATTGATAAGTTTATTCATTTCAGTTACTACGTTTGCTGATGTTAAGGTAACACCAGTAATAACTGAAGATGCATCTTTTAATTGTTCTGAGAACCCGTCAACTAATGTCAAGTTACCTGTTGCACCTGACACACCACCTTGCCATGCAAGTTGATCGAAGAACTCTGCTGATTTTTCAGCAAAGTTAGTGATGATTGCTTCTTCCAATTCGGCAGACAATTCTTCATTGTTCATACCTGCTGGTGAAGGTTGATCCCATAATTTATAGACATCTGCAAAGCAAATATCTGAATTGATCTTGAACGGCTTTGGTTCAAGAACGGCTTCACTTATTGTAAGTGTACCGCTTGCGTTATACAAATCACAACCAGATGTAGCACCTGATTGAATTATATTTGCAGAAGAGAATTTCTTTAAAACCTCTTTGAATTTTACGTCAGTATGAACCTGAATACCTGCGGTAGACAAAGTTTCACCACCTGCAATAGCTGGTAACAAATAACCAGCAGCAGCTTTACCTGCATATGTTGAACTAAAACTTCTTGTTGTAGCCATGATACTTTAATTTTTTAATTTCTTTTTAATGTTATACTCTTATAATTAACTTCTGTTTAATTTTTCACAGCAAACTTTTTAGGTAGTTCAATACCCTTCTGGTATGCTATTTTTTGCATAGGAGTTAATTTTGCTAATTCAGCTTTTGAAAGAGCAACCTTTACAGGTGCTGGATTAACAATCGGATCAGCTAATGGAGCCTTCTTTAAGGTCTCGATTTCTTTCTCAAGATTGACAATCTGTGATTTCAAATTCTGATTAGTTGTTTCAAGTTCTTTAACTTGAACTGAGAACTGAGAAACTTTAGTCTCATATTCTTCTACCACTTTCTTCATTTCTTCATCTGTTGATGAATCAACGGCAGGTTCAGGTTGGTTAACACCATCAGCGTTATCATCTTCGATTTCTTTTTCTACGCTTCTGATCTCAACTAAATTTCCAGCAGCATCAACAACGATTTCTTTTTCGTTGTCTGTGATATACGCTCCTTCTCCTGCAAGTTTCTTTGAGCCATCAGGAAGTATAATATTCACTGGCTGTCCAATTTCACTCCATTCAATAGAATCTACACCATCGTATATCTTTGCCACTTCAAATTTTTCAACTTTATCTGACTTCATTTCATCAAGCAATGCTTGAAATTTTTCGATAAATTGCTTCATTTTGTTTGTGTTGGATTTATTAAAATTATTGTTTGTTGTTACGCTTAAAAATGTTTGGAGAAAACCTTCAATACTAAAACCTTGTAATTCTCCTTTGATTACTCTGTCAAATACTTCCTTATCTTCAATCTTATATTGAACAAACCAACTACCCATAGTAGCATCTTCAATACCTCTTGATTTTACATCAGCTAATCTTGATTCAGAATCAATAATGAAACTTTCCATCAAATAACCGTCAACGGATTTTCCGTTATGATCAACAGAAACGTTATTGGTTCTCAGATTTTTTTGAAAACTATCTCTGAGTTTTTTTACCGTTTCTTTTGTGAAGTATCCGAAATATGGTTGGTTGTTCATATCATACCTTAAAATAGGCATGTCTGGTTTTAACGCAAGACCCTGAACCACACCTTCATATCCTTCAACAGCGAAGTATTCAAGACTTTTGATTGGTGTACTTCTATTAAAATACTGGAACTGACTTTCAATAGCTGGTTTATCAACTAATGAAATACCAATCATTCCAGCATTTGGATTATTCTCGTCAAACGTAAATTGAATTAATGGGATTATATTATCCATATCTATTGTACTCTTATAATTAACTTAAATTTAAAATTACACTGACGCTCTGTCTTGTGTAACTGCAACCTGTGATTGAACTTGGTTTATTTCTGTTACAGCCACCTGTAATTGCAATCCTCTTAATGCACTTATTAATGCCTCTGTTCCAGCACCTGCCGTTGAATTAATCGCAGGTGTAGTTGAAAATCCACCATCAGCAAACGGCTTTCCACCCTTTCTCATCGCCTCAAGAGTTTCCACCATTCTACTACCCTTTGATGTATTCAATACTTTTGAAGGTACTACATATTCATTAGCATGGACAACCCCTGCTACTTCATGACCAGTACTATCAACATAACCAAGACCATCAGTATAACCACCAGATGCGTATTGAATCGGCTGTGGTTTATTAGCAATAACAACTCCTGTCTGAATTGCAGATATTGCAGCAGCAACAGCAGCGAATGCAAATGAAGCTGGTGGAACCGTCTGCAATGCATTCAAAATAGCCTGTGCTGTTAATATTGCAGCATTTATTACTGCATTACGGTATTCTGCCATTGCAATTTTATTCTGAATATCAATCTCTTTACGTCTTAATTTCTCACGTTCAGCAGCTAATTGCTTCTCAGCATTTGCCTCTGCTTTAATACTGTTCAATATCTCCACACGTCTTGCTCCTTCTGCTGTCTCCAATTCCTCTTCTAATGCTCTACGATTGTTAACCGTTTCCTCATAAAGATTATTTACTCTCTCCTGATCAAACGCAAGTTGATTTAATGCTTGCTGTTGACGGAAAATTAAACGATCAAAAATAGCGTTTATACCTTGTGACGCTAAATCACCATAAGCAATAATAGATTCAGCAGCAGCAGCAAATTCTTCATCTCTGATTTCATTAAGAACTGCTTGTTCTTCATCGGTTAATTCCGTTTTGTTCTTGAGATATTCTTTGTACTCTTTTAAATTTTCTTCAAGAACTTCTCTTTCATTTATTTGTTGAAAACGGGCAGAGGTTTCTAATGCTAATCTTTGATCTTTAGTTAATTGAACTAATTGAACTGAATACTCACCAAGTTTATTTTTTACAACTTCAAAACGGAAACCCTGTTGTTCTAATGTTTGGTTATATTTATCAGTAGTATTATTTAATTCACTAATAAAAGCCTCTGCTTCTTTAGTTCCTGCACCGAATAAATAAAATGTTTTTGTAATACGTTGATTAAACGCTTGAAGTTCTTCACTTTGTTCTTTAACCCAAACACTAATAGAACCGTCTTCGTTAATCTCTGATCCAACAAAAAAATCTACTAAGGCTCTACTTGCTCCGATCTCTGAAATTAATCTTTTAAATTGATTAATATATTGTTCATTTTCAAGTTTTTGTCTTTCTGATTGTTCTTTACTAAACCTGTCTTGTTGTTTTTTTATCTCTTGATTACGAAGGTCGTTTAACAACAGAACCTCTTCTGTATATCTTTTACTGTTAATATCCAGTGCATCAACCTGATCATCGAAGTTGGCATTGATAGCATCTATTGCACGTTTATATTCATTCTGCTCAAGTTTGATTTTTATATCTCTGATACGTTTTGCCTGATCTTCTTCAGCTTTAATTTGCTCAAGAAGTTCTTTTGCTTTTGCATCCTCTATTTCTTTCTGTTCTTTACGAGCATCTTTAATTCTATCAAGACTTCTTTTCTGTTGATCAAGACGGAATTTCTTTTCCTCAATATCAAGAAGTTTAAGTTGTTGTCTGTAGTTTTCAAGTGTCTCTAATTCTTCATCAGAAAGATCATTTTTCTTTTCAAGTAACTTGATGTTATCATTAAGATTCTTTCTACGAAGTTCAAATATTTTTTGTTCTTCACCACCCTGTGCTCTCAATAATTCAATTGCACGTTGATTTTCTTTGTTAAGTTTTTCCTGTGCTTCTAATTGCTTTTCCAATTTCTTTTCAGCAATTCCTTCCGCAATAGCTTTATTAAATTCATCAACAGCAGAAGTACCGCTTTTAAATAATCCAATAATTCCAGCGAAAGATGCTTGTATTATATTAAGTACACCACCTAATCTATCAATCTCATCTTTAATCTGTTTTATAAATGGAATACTATCGGTGAATTCATTGACCTTCTCAACTATTAACTCCCAATTTGCAACAACAGCACCAAGGGCAACTAATAATAAACCAATACCAGTAGAGGCAATAGCAATTCTGGTGGTATTACCAAACAACTTTGCACCGATACCTGCTTTAGTAAAACCTTTGACCGTTTCAGCAAGTGCACTTATATTAGCTTTTCCAAAACCTTCAGCAACATCTTTCAGCGCATTTGAAAGGGCAACATATTGAGTTGCTCTTGCAATAGTTTTTTCGAACGCCTCTGCATTCTTTTCACCAAAAACCCCTGCCGCCTGTGATGCTAATTCAAATCCACCAGCAATACCTTTAGTTAGTTTTATTGTATTCTCTGCAAGTTCAGCAGCATTGATATTGGCTTTTTGAATGTTTTTATTTACATCATTTAGCTGATCATTACCGTTGACATTTATATTAAGATTTACATTTCTTTCTGCCATATACTATTATAATTAGGTCTTCTTCATTATCTCAATTTCAGCGATTCTAAGAACAGGATCGTAGTTCTTTATACTTACCAATCTGAATATTTCATCATTAAAAATCAGTGGACGGTTTATTCTCATGTTTCTCCAATCATTAGAATTCATTCTCATTTTTCCTTTTATTAAATATGATTGCTGATAATCAAGTTGCTTCTTCTGATGAAATTCAGTATAGATATTAGGAAGAACAGGATTCTCATTAAACGTTAAACTAAACGGTGTTGGAACATGTAAATCATTTAATGTTCCTGCTCCCATAAACGTCAACATTAGTCCATGTATCTCAAATCCTTCTACATCAGAACGTTGTGCAGATGTAAGATTAGCGGCAGTACTACCTGTAAGTGTTTGATATTCATCAGTAGTTACTAATTTAAATGGTGAACTAAAACATACTGGTACTTTAACCGAAGTAGGTACGGTGACAGTACCACCAGTAGCAATTGAAACATACTGCCAATCTTTATAAGCAGTTGATCCGTCTGGTGAATAATTATATTCAGCCGTTCCTAAATACCATAGTAATTTTAACCCGCCTTCATATGAAAACTTAGATGGATCATTACCCTCAACATAATCCCCTTCTGATTCATAAAATTCTTGACCTTGATTATCAGATACTGTTTGATTTGATATACACGGAATACCAACAGTCCAATACGGTTCTGCCGTTGTCGTGTTACCATTAATACTTCTGTCGTTGATAATCGTATACGGATAATAATTCACTGGGGATAATCCAATAACAATTTCTTTAGTACCTGTTAATTTATTCCAAAGTTGATCATAAACCTGTTTAGAGTAGGTTCTTGTGATTCTATTCTCACCAATGAAATCCCTAACATCTAAACCAGTATTGACATTATATGTAGGATTACCATGACCAATATTATTATAATCAAATATTCTATTGAATACCATTGGACTATTATTGGTATCATCTGCCGTTGTCAATAATTTAATTTCTGTTTCAACGTCAGTCTTCTCATAATCAAACACATCTATTGGATATGGATTTGAATTATCTGAGAACCATACATCATAAGTTTCAATGGTGATGTTTTTATTAAACACATCTACAGCGATGTATAGATTAAATGTTTGTAGTATTGCACGTAAAAAATCTGCCTGATTCATATCAGGAAGTAAACGGTTTAGGTTTAACGTATCTCCTGTTATTCCATCTATTACAGCACCACTGAAATCTTCATTCTTACCAGTAAACGGAATAATAATTCTACCAATATCCTCACGTTCGAAAAATGATGAACTAATACTCCATCCAGCTTCTTCCATGATTGCATCAATAACTGAAGTAAGATATATTGCAGGTGGAAATGCAGCCTCATAAAAAGGATTTTTATTCTTAAACTGTAAAAATGCTTCATTGAAATTATAGACATAACTCAAATTAGCTTCTTGTCTTGTACCTACTTCAGGTAAAAATGTTGGTGAAGTTGCACCACTAATAAATGGCGTTCTGTAAAATATGAATGGAAATTCAATATGTTCCGAAATCGGACTTACTGTTATATGTTCAATAATACTTAGTTCATAATTCCAATCAATCGTAGGAAGGGTTGTTAATTCATTTAATTTCTTTTCTTTAAGTTCATCAATTAATTGAGTAAATGAACTATAGAACTTACACGAATATCCGTCTTCTGGAACACCAACCAATTCAATAATACCCGATTGAAGAATATCATTATTGTTATATACTCTTGCCTCAAATGTCTTACCTCTGAATATCTTAGTACGCCCTTTAGCATCAGGATATTCAAATATCTTTGTGTTGTTTTTTGTCTTCGGTAATTTAAATGTATAGCTGAATTCGCCAAAACGTTTTGACACATCCGTTAAATCATCAACGATTCTATTAAGACGAATACCTAACGAAGTTTCAGATTCATAATCTAATACCTGTCCATTTGCTAAAATGATTCTTATATTATTTAATACTGCCATTAGATTGAAATATTATTTTCGTAGATGGTTTGAATTAATTCCAATTCGATGTTGAACAGATTGTCGTTCGAATTCTTTTGATATTCAAATCCTGTAACGGTTACGAAATTATCGTTCTCATTTGAATAAACGTATATTTCATTTGACGACATTAACTCTAATAACCAATCAAATGTTGTTTCATTAATCCAACCACTATTAACAGATAATTTCTTTGTCACTTTAACATCATATTCACCGTTGTATTTAAAACCTTTATTTAATGATCCATCAAAATTATAATCTCTGCTATATGTTAGCTTCGAACTGCTACGGTCAATTGTATTCTCTTCAATACCAGTGAAATCAAATGAATCAAAGGTTCCTAATTTGTTTAAGAAACTAATACCTACACGATTATTTCTTTCCTCCAATTCGAATAAATATGTTTTGGTTTCAGTTAATTGATTAGTACCACCTGATGTATAAACAGCTATATCAACTTTCTTGATAAGTTTATCATACGATGTTTCAATATTATCTAAACCGAGTACTTCAAATGAAGTGTTAATACAAAAAGCACCACCAAAGTTAACGGATGATCCAGTAGCAATGGTAATAAGTGTTTGATCAGATAAAGTACTACCGTCCCAAAAAGTAATATCTCCACGCACATCTATATTACCTTGTCCTAAATTCTGTGGTACAATGAAATATAATAATTCTCTACCTGCTTTAGTACATTGTTTTCTACTTGGACTATTAGTAAGAAACGGTACATTTGAAAGAGTACCACCTGACGTAATACCAGTATAATCACTCATATCGTTTGCAGTCTCCCAATCAAGAGCAGCATTACAAACCCAGAAATAATCTGTAGTCCCTTTTAACCTTTTCTTTTGTGTATTTGTATTTGCAATCAACGGATATTGTTCACCGTATTTAGCAAAGAAAGGTTGCATATAAGTAGTGATCGTTGTGAATCCAGTGAATTCATAATCAGGTTTTGGTGTACTTACAAACGACTTACATATCTCTGAAAAATCAAACTTCATAAAATTGCTTTTCTGATATGGTAGGATAACATCTGTTTCTCTATTAAACTGTGTTTGTGTTAAAGTACTTCCGTATTGTAAATTAGTTTCTGCTGCCCATAATTCAGCATATACATTATAGTTTTCAAGAATATCTCCTTCATAAAAATTTGTACCTGCCTGAACCTGAGTTAAGGTGATACCAGTTGTAACAATCGATCCTGATGAATTTCTTCTGGTAATATTACTATCAGTAATATCAAAACGGGATGATGCCGCTTTAGCAACTAAAGTAACGGTATTACCGCTTGCGTTAATGTAATATGCACTACTGAATACAATATCATCAGCTAATGCCTGTGCAAAAGAATCTGCTTGTTCTGAAGTAGTATTATCCTTTACATAGTTATTGTTTCTATCTGTTAATGTACTTGCCAAAAACCACTCAACTTTATTTGGAAATCCTTTTGCGGTAAAAGTTTTTGTATATGAAAACGGGCTGTTCAATGTAAATTGTATTGAATAGTTATTGGTAATACCACTGGCAAAAGTGAATTTTGTTTCTGATGGCAATGCTTGATTATCGTATATTGCCGTTGACAAACTTAAAACTATTGGATTCTCTGAGGCTAATATTGAACTTGGTTCACTGACGTTAAATGCACCAGTAGTAAACGCCCCTTCAGGTAATACGATTTCAACACTATCAAAACAATCACCTTCATCAACACGAACCTGATAAGTACCTGCTGGTAAATTAGTGAATGTGTTACTACCCTGTGGTGTACCACCGTTTAATCTAAATGTATAGCTACTACCAGTAGCACCAGAAATGAATACGGTAATACTACCATCTGATGCACCTAATAAAGAAGGACTTGTTGTAGTACTTCCAGTAATAGCAATTGTACAATCATTATCTTGAGCACAAGAAGGAATATTTTGTTGCGCTTTTAATGTCCAAGTATATGTGAATTCTTCGGTAAACTGTGTTTCTTCTAAATAAGAATAACATAAGACTGTTTGTACTGATGTACCAGTCTGACCTGCTGGAATGGTATAAGTACCTTGATAATTTTCATCAATAGAATATCCACCCGCACCTGTAACTAATCCAACCACATTCTGATTAATATAAACAGTAAGATCACAATCTATTGCAGATGGTATAGTTAATTTAAATTGCGTCTTCTCTTCATAATAATATACCGAACCTTGATACCCGTCTTGGGTTACATAACAAGGTGTGTAATCAACTAATGAAACAGTTACGTTTTGACTTGTACCTGTTATATTACAATTCTCACAATATTGATATGTTGTTGCACTTGCTACTACTCCGCCCATAATATTTTATTTTGTTAACGGTTCAAAGGCTTCTACTAGATCATCAGCAATTGCTTCTGAAAGAGCCGTTGCCAATAATTCTGATGAAGAGTCTGCTACCGTATCTTCTAATCTGGTTATATAATTTTTTCCTTTTATCCCGTTTTTAAAGATCGATGTTTGTATTGCCCATGCAATGTTATTTACATTAGATGAAGCAATACCTTTACTTTTTATCCAAGTTATTAAATCGTTTATCGGTACTTTTCTTGCTCTTGGTTTACGACCAGTACTAACAAACAAATAATAATCTGCTGCCAGCATTTCAAGTCCGTTGGCTTTTGATTTGAATTCAATGCTATTAACAAGATTTGAATTCTTATCCACACCAGATTGAATCAATATCTGTTGTGCAAGCAGATCAAGATCAACAATAAACTCTTGTAATAATTCAACGGGTTTTAACATGAAGTATCAAATTTATTTGCATAGCATGTTGGAACTGAGTATTCTCTGCTATAGGTTATAGTTAATTCCGTTCTCATACCACCAAGTTGATCATCAGAGAAATTCTCTAACGATAAACCATTAACATTAGTAATATAAAATTCCTGCTTATAATCGTTGGTGATCTTACTTAAAATAGCATCTGTAATATCTTCGGCAATGGATATTGCTGAGATTGAGTCTTTCTTATTATCGAATTCGGTTTTCAATAAAACATTAAGAGCAAATGAAAGCGTTTTAAATTTGCGATCATTTGGATAATTAACTTGAATCGGGGTTTCAAGGAATACAATAGGGTAAGTAGTATCTGTCGCTACTGAAATATCAAAGTTATTACCGTAGTCGAATTGTTTAATATCTACATGTTGCTTTGATACCGATCCAAAAATATCCACAATCTTTTTAATGGTTAACATAATAATTTGCTTTATTATTATAATTAACCACTTCTAATAAAACGTTATTTCCTTTTAGAACGGGCAAGTTTTATCTCTTCATCATGTATCTTCTGTTCCATTTCAGAACGGAGTGTTCTTATTGTCTGGTAATCAAGAAAGTCCTGTAACTTTTGCGTATAAATCGAATGTATAATAATAGGATTGCCTTGACTAATTTCCTGTACCACCCCTGCCCAACCGACTGCTTCAGCATAACTTCTGAGTAATTTAGCGTGGCTTCCATTGTTTGATTTTGAAGAGTTAAATACGACTCCATATCTTTCGGTAATGTTCTTTCTGTCTGCACAAAAAAAAACCAAATACTATAAGCAATCGGATACGGAAGATTCTTAAATTGCTCACCTCTCTTAATTACATCGTATTTGTCTAATGTCTCACCGTCTTTTTTAGCAATAACTGCGATAACGTAAGGAAGGGCTTCTGCCTGATTGTCCTTATATTTCTTCAAAAGACCTTCAATACTAAAAAAATCCTGTGTCTGACCTTCTATTATACTATCAAGTATCCCATACTTTTCCCCATTAAATTCAAACTCCGTAATCTTTTTCAATTCAGGAGTTTTCGATAAAAACGATAAACAATGTAATATATCCTTCAATACATTGATATTCATAACTTTAACCTCTTCAATATCAATTCCTGTCATCGTTGAAATCAGGTGGAGATTACGGAATGTTTCATCTCTTGCACTAAAACGGGTAAGTTCAATCTGTTGTTCTAATTTTACTTCATCCCAAGAAGTTGGAATTGAATAATTTTTTTCTTTATATGTTATGACTTTCATAATATTTTTTGTATTTATGTATAGGTTTTTTTATTCATCCCCCGATCTTTTTTTTGGTCATTGTTTATGAGGTCGGGGGTTTTTTATTGCCAATGAATTAGGTAGTAGGTTATCCACTGGCATATGATATTCCACTTTTCTTAATAAGGTTACGTTTAACCGAATACACAACAGCATCCAACATATCATCGTTCGTTCCTAACGGGAATGAAGTACATTCATCAACAAACCTTTTATTCCAAGTTCCCTCTACTATTATAACTCTTCCACTTTCAAAAGAAGGGCTTGCTGCTGATACTCTGGTTAATTTACTATCCGTAGTCGATTCTAGTTCTGTCACATTTATACCAGTTGTCTTTTTTAAGGTTTGAACGACAGATTTTCCTGATGCTTTCGGTTCAAGATAAACCATTGTTATATTATAATCATCCGTTAACTTTTTTACATAACTAACAAGATCAGGGAATTCCAACCAATCTGAATTGGCATAAATCACATATAAGTTATTTTCGAATTTTGTGGTGATAACAAAACCAGATGGATCGTTTGAGGTTTTATCTGTATATGCTGGGTCAACATATAATTCGTATTTTAATTTGGTTTTTGCTTCTTTAGCTTTAAGCAGAAGTTCGCCATATGTGATATATTTAAACCAATTGTTTTTAAGAATACCGCCTTCAACTGGAATAGGGTTTTGTAAATATTGTCCACTATATGATGTACTTCCTAATTCCGTTTTAGTTTCAGCTAATATTTCAACTGGTAATCTTTTAATATCAAAAAGACCTTTAATATAATATTTTTTAAATTCTTCAGTAGTATCGGCAGTTAATTCTGCTGGCAGACAAATATGTTTAACATTCTTCTTTGCCATCATAACAGCAGACGGATCAGATTGATGAATCCTTTGCATTACTAAAATGGTTGGAGTTAAACTCTTACTGATTTTTCTGGTTGATAAGGTAACGGTCATCCATTCATTAGCGTTCTTAATATCTAAATCGGTTGCCGTTGCCACTATCGGATCATCAATGATTTGTATATGATAGTGGCGGCCAATTATGCCACTTCCTACTGATGTAGCTGTTCTATTGCCCTTATTTTTATTATCGTAAGACCCTTTATTATTCTGATCTTCTTTTAAGATTAATTCAGGATATAATTCTTTGAAGCGTTCACTATTAATTACCGTTCTCGATTTAACAGCATGTTCCAATGATAAACTCTGTGCATATGATCCTGTTAAAATCTTTAATGTCGGATCGATAGTCCATAACCACACTGGAAATAAAACGGTTACTATTGTACTCTTTGAACTTGCTGGTGGCACATTCAAAACCAAATCATATAGTTTTGGTTTACGGTCTTTTAATCTTAAACCGAATACCTGAAGTTCATCACATATTGCTTTAATATGCCAGTTATCAATTAGTTCTTCTGCTGAAGTTTCTGACCAGAAATATAAAAAGAATTCGTAGTAACTGCGTTTAAACAATTCTCTACGTAATGCTATTTTTATTTTTTGTGCATTTGATAACATTAATTACTCTCCCTTTTCAATTAATGATTTTAATTCGTCAACGGATAAATGTGACAGGTCAAGATTGTTATTGTTAATTTGAATTGCCGTTTCAGGATTATGAAGTTTATATAATTTCTCTTTTGCTGCCATAGCTTTTAAAACCGTATCTTCCATACCCATTGTATTACTATACTTATCAATGATCTTATCATAAATGGCAGTGTGTCGCTCAATGATATTTATTCTATCAGCAGATAATAATTCCTCCGCCATCTTCTTGGCAATAGATAGATCATTAATAAATGAAGGCTCAGATAAATTAGGATAGTTTTTACGGCATTCCTGAATAATCCAACTATTAGATTTACCATCCATTATCCATTCAAAAATAACATTTCGTCTTGTTGCTGCTGCTACTTCAGTACCACCCTTTTTTC
>CAZZDD010000034.1:0-28716 GCA_964652185.1 uncultured Candidatus Peribacteria bacterium
ATTATGGCAACAGTGATCAGCCCGAAGGCGCGCCAGCGACGGAAGCGTGCAATGAAAGCGCAGGAAGCCGCCTGGGCGCGCAAGAACGGACCTATCACCAGGACGCCGGCGCCGGTCGACAAGAAAGAAGTTGAGGGCCCCGTGGAAGCGGAATCGTAACGTTCCGGCGGTCTATCAATGGCTCGCACGCAATCGACAGCGTAGCAGCCCGGACCACCAGGCATTGCGCTGGTAACGTGAGGGGAGCAATCCCGTCTGGCAAGCTCGGAGAAGTGGAAACGCAGCTAGGGACATTTTTGTCTCTCAGATTTTTCTGAGAGAGGGGGACTACAGGGGGAGAGAGAATACATTGAAGCGTAACGGTAAGTGAAGCGACGGAACACCAGTAGCCGCGCCACCGAGGACAATGGACAACGCACCACAGCAAGCCCTCACCACAACCAACGTTGACGAAAAACTGAACCTCCGTCAACGCCTCTTCGTCAACGCCTACCTCGCCAACGGTGGCAATGCCCTCGACGCCTACCGCCAAGCAGGTTACACCACAGCCGACGACACCAGCGCGACCGCTCGCAGCCTCGCCCGCTCCGTTCGCACAAACTCTAACGTGGCTGCCGCAATCGCCCGGCGTGCTGGTGAGGCGCTCGCCGCGCTTGGATTCAACGATGACCGTATCCTGCTAGAGGCTGTGCATATCGCAACGTTTGACCCGCGGGATATCGGTACGCTGGTGGATGGTGTCTGGACGCTGAAAGATAGCGAAGATTGGACGGACGCGGCAGCGGCAGCGGTGGCGAGTATCACCACAACTACCTATAAGGGCGCGACGACGACGACCGTCAAGTTCCACAGCAAGGATGCTGCGATGACGTTTGTGGGCAAGGCCCGCAATATGTTCGCCGCGCACGAGCGGGCTTCCGGCGAGGGGCAGGCGGATGCCATAGCTGCGCTGCTGCGCGATGGGGCGCGGCGCGTCAAGGTGACCGATGTTCCGGCGTCGCTCCCGGAACCTTCTTCTATTATAGAAGGCGAGGTGACGGGTGAAAGTTCCGTCCCCACTACCTAGGAATTTCCACCAGCGGTTTGCAAGGAGTTTGCAATCACAAATTGCAAACTCCTTGCAAACGGGGATCCACCAACGTCTCAGGACGGTAGACGCGAGACAACGTTGGTGGTAACGCGAAGCAGGCACGATTGTGGTTTGCAAGAACTTCTGAAACCTCTTGCAAACCTTGCAAACTGACAGGCACAGCGTAGCAGCGGGCGCGGCTGCTCGGCCAGCGGCAGAGGGTAGGGGTCAGGGTAGGAGGCAAGGCGACGGGGCAGAGGTATACCCCACGCACCCCTTTCCGGCGGGCGAGTCGTTTTCTGATTTCCTATGCGGGATTGGGGGTTGGTGTGGCGAAGTATCGCAAGAAGCCGGTGGTTATTGATGCTGTCCAGTACGACGGTTACAACGCTTTAGAGATAGTCGCCTTCGTGGGAACCAATTGCTTGGTGTCCCGGCGAATGGAAGCCCCCATCCTGATCGACACCCTTGAGGGACAGATGCGGGCTGAGGTAGGTGACTGGATCATCCAGGGGGTCAACGGGGAGTTCTATCCCTGCAAGGATGAGATATTCCGGATCACGTATGAGTCAGTGGAGTAATCCTTTCTGACGGGCGCAGCAAATTCCAAAATCCTATGCGGGTGCTTCGTATGATACGAAGGAGTTGGTGATGCTGGTACTGACCTCGGAGGAACGGCATGAGCAGGCGTGGCGGGCGGCGCACGAGTATCCGTTGCTGACGCATGAAGCACTGTTTGTCATGCGGCTTTCCTCCCTTGCCTTTACTGCCCGCCTTGCTGGTGTCCCGATGGATGTGCCGATCACCATCAATGAGGCGGGGCTGACGCTCATCAGTAGGGTGCAGGCGGAGAACCCGGACTGGAAGGATTGGCCTGACCCGTACACCTTGTTTGGCCGTCCGCTGGTGGTGAAAGACAACGGGGATGAAGCGGCCAGTTGTGCTATCGAAGGGGTGGAAGTCCCTGCGGACAGGGTAGAGGAGACGGTCGCTGATTTACTTGATTGAGGAGGGGCGATGAAGCCGACGATTGGTAGGATTGTCCACTACACGAACCTGGGCGATGCGGACGGCAAGTACCCGCCGGAAGCACAGGCGGCCATCATTACGGGGGTCAAGAATCGCCATTCACCGGCAGAACGGCAAGCGTCCAATCACCGGCTCGATAATGACCTCTGCACCGAGACGTGCTTTGCCGTTGACCTGCATATCTTCTACCGGACGGGTGACTTCTTCATGATGGATGTGCCGTTCTCGAAAACCCCGATGACCCGTGGACATTGGAACTGGCCCCCGAAAGAGTAGCATGATCTATCTGATTGAGGAGAACGCGGCGCGGCCCGGTGCTGCCCATGCCCGTGTGGCGGGTGGGCCTCCGGTGTGGGTGCTGGTGGCGCACTGGCGGGCCGTGGGCAGGGATGAAGCGCAGGTGGCGATGGACTACGGGTTGCCGCTGGCGACGGTGCAGATAGCCCTCTGGTACTACGCTGCGCACTATCAGGACATCAATGCGAGGATACGGCAGAATGCGGCCTGAGTCGTTGCGGGTGCTGCAAGGGCAACTGACGCACATGGAGTACGTGGCCGAGGTCATTGCCGGGGACCTCTTCGTGCTGGAGACGGCCCTGCGCGCCATGCCGAGCCGTCAGGACAAACTCACGGTGGCCCGTTCTATTGCCGCGCAGCAGGCCGTTCAGCAGCAGGTGGCTGACCGTATCGAGGAACTGGAGCGGCAGATAGCAACCCATCAGAAGAATGGCAAAGGCAGCTAATTCCACGGCATTTCGCCCACATTCCCCTCCATCCGTTGTATAATGGCTTCACTGGAATCGGAAATCTGAATCGTATTTCTGATAATGATGGGGGAGGGGAGCAGTGATGACGACGGTAGCGAAGAAGAGTCCGGCAGAGGTGCTGACGCACGTAGTGGAACTGCTGGGCCAGCGGTTTGAGCGGTTCGACCGCGGCGAGAGTAATAGCCAGAACTGCACCAACTGTCAGCACTGCAAGGTGGGCCGCCCCCTGCCGGTGGAGGCGCTGGAACTGGCCGCCGATGCGGAACTGCCGCTGACCGATTGCAGCAAGGGGCATTGGGAGCGTGGTCCGGTGCTGCTGAAGGTGCATATTCACGGGCTGGCGGCGCAGATGCGGAAACGCCGGGACTGCCCCGACTTCGAGGCGGCCCTGTAATGGCAAAGAAAAAGAAGAAGCAGCGGGAGTACCTGGCGGAATACTGGGTGCCGTCCGATGACGATGACGACGGCGCGCTGGCCGAGATGAGCGACACCATGATGGCGCAGATGCAGCGGCAGTTCTCGCTGAACGCCGCGATGATGGCCCTTGGCGTTGGCCCGTGGGGTGGGCAGACCCCCGCCGCCCATGAAGTCGTGTCCTACGCCGCCGCCGTGGACAAGTACCTCACCACCGGCATGACCGTGCCACTGGATGACCGGATGTGGAGCAAGAAGTGATGAACGCCAGCATTGCAGAAAATCTGGGCGGATACACACTGGCTGATGCGCGGCGATACGGAACGCTTTCAGAAGAAGACATCGCTGCCTTGGGAAGTCGCTACCCGCGGGTGACAGACCCCGAAAGTTTGCAGGTGGGCGATAACGTCATCATCTGGTGGTCGGGCGGCAATGGCCCGCACCGCTATCTTCTGACGAAGCACCGCGAGGCGACGCCACGGACTTGCCCCCTTCTGGCTATTCGTTTCGTGGGAGCGAAAACGCCGCACACGCAAGTATGGCGTGACCTTGATAACACCCTGATTGAGCCGCTGCCATAATGACCACCGTCACCGCACCAATGACCAAGGAGCAGATGATTGAGGAGTGGGTGAAGTGTTCCACCGACTTTCGCTACTATCTGCGTACCTACGTCAAGGTGCAGGACCGCACCAGCAAGTCCACGATCCCGTGGGAGTGGTGGCCCGATGTCCACGACAGCGGCACCGACCTGCTGCTGACCGAGCGGCAGATCATCATCCTGAAGGCGCGGCAGGTGTCGTGGTCGTGGCTGATGGTGGCCTATTCCTCGTGGATGGCCCTCTTCCATGAGAACGCCGGGGTGCTGGTGCTGTCACAGGGGCAACTGGAGTCCAACCAGTTCCTCGACAAAGTGAAGTTCGTGCTGGACAACCTGCCGACGTGGATGCAACCCACCCGGTCGGTGGACAACGAGAGCCGCATCGAGTTCGCGGTGATGAAGAGCCAGATTCAGGCACTTCCTGCTACCGAGAACGCCGGTCGCGGCTCCACCGCCTCCCTCATCATCGTGGACGAGGCGGCCTACCACCCCTACGCCGCCACCAACTATGTCGCCTACAAACCCGCCGTGGATGCTGGCGGGCAACTGGTCATCGTCTCCACCGCCAACGGCAGCGGCAACTTCTTCCACCAGATGTACATGGACGCCCGCAATGGCACGTCCAGCTTCACGTCCCGCTTCTACTCGTGGCGTTCCCGCCCCGGCCGCGACGACGTCTGGCTGGAAAAGCAGCGGGCCGATATGCGGGCAGCGGGCAGAGAGCGGGAACTGGCGCAGGAGTACCCGGCCACTGACGACGAAGCCTTCCTCGTGTCCGGCAACCTGCGCTTTGACCGCGACGCCATGAAAGTCCACTATGACCAGTGCCGCCAACCACTACCCGCCAACATCGTCCTGCAAGCCATCCCCGGTGGTCTGGAAAGCGGTGCGGCCAAGGTGCTGGCCCCGCTCCTGCGTTCCGGGCAACTCAAGGTCTGGCAACTGCCGAACCCTACCATCGGGTATGTGGTCGGCACGGACGTGGCCGAAGGGCTGGACGGACGGGACTACTCCTGCTCTATCGGCCTCGCTGCGCGGTCGCTTGACCACGTGTTCACCCTGCACGGCCACTGGAGCATCACCAACTTCACCAACCTGTCGGCGGCCCTGGCCTGGTGGTACAACACCGCCCTATGGGGCATTGAGCGCAACAACCACGGCCACGCCGCCCTTGCCGCGGCTGACCAGCAGTTGCACTACCCGCACCTGTACTGGCACGCCGACAAGACAGACCAGACCGACAAGCAGCGGTACAGCAGCGACGGCGGGCAGTCCAAGCGGCTGGGGTGGCCCACCACCGCCAGCACCAAGCCGGGGCTGATTGATGACCTCGATGACGTGATCACCTCCTTCGAGTTGCACTCTCCCGACGTGGGCTTCTGGGGTGAGGCCATGACCTATATCGTCAACGCCAAGGGCGGCACCGAAGCCGGAGAGGGCAGCCACGACGACCGGGTGATGGCGATGGCGATAGCCCGCCGCATGGCGCAGCAGCCGGGTGCAGGAACCGCCCGCCCGCTGGTCCCGGCCCTCGCAGGCCCACCTTCCCGGCGCAAAGACAGGGATAGCGGGCAATATGGATGGAGTTGGTAAGGGAGGAACGATGACCGATAGCACCAAGCCCTTGGAGGGCGACCCGGCCCCGCCGCTGCCTGTCTACTTCAGCACGCTGGATGTGGCCGACTTCATAGAAGCCGCTGACCCTGACCCCGTTTTTGATGTGCGAGTATACAGCGGATCGCCATTGGAAGAAAAGGCGCGGTTTACCGACAACCAGAATACCGCCATCTTGCGCGGAGCCAACGAGCGGGTGTTCCGTTGGGTTGATGGCGCATGGCATGAAGTCGTGCCGGAACACGAGCATCGGTGGGCCGTGCCGATTCATATTTCGTATGGTCAACCAGGCTCGGACGGCGAGCGGCAATGGTGGTGGGGCTACGACGCCTGCGTGGTAGACACCGTGTTCTGTGCCTACCCCCACTGCCCGGAGAAGCCATGACACCGTGGTTCCCGATATTGCTGTACATGATCGGCTTTGGACTTATTGTGACGCACACCGACTGGTTCACTACGCTTGGCGTGTTCTTCATCGCGTGGGCGGTGCGCGCGGAAGAGTCATTGATCAGGAAGGGCAAACGTTGATGCCGAACGCCCTGCCTATGCAACTTGGCCTCTACTGCCCGCAGTGTGACCGCTCGGTGGCCCTCACGGACATCACCGCGCTGGACATCCCGCGCCGCTACGTGCAGAACTACGCCCCTGACTTCGTGATTGGCTACTGCGCCGCGGACCATATGCTGCGATGGGAGCGCACGCTGGCGGACAAGGTACGCGACAGCCGCAACTAGGAGTGATGATGGAGAAGTGCTCCTACACCGTCGATCTTGGCGCGGGAGGCATCGTACAGTGTGAGCGCATGGGTGATCATGGCGAACACCATATCGGTCACTACTACCAGCGGACAATTCTCCATTGGGGCGCAGGCCCGGAAACCGATGCGGAACAAGCGCGCCTCGCCGCGGAGTTTGATGCCGCATGGAACGCCCGCCAGCAACCCCTCATGATGCGCCTCTGGCGGTGGCTCTCCCGCGTCAAGGAGTGGGCATGACGCAACAACCCCCGCCATCAGACCGTGAACAACGCGATGAGATGCGGAACTTCTTGCTGGTATTGCGTGAAGCGTTACTCGTGGTTGTGCGTTACATCGAAAAGCGGTATAGTTTACATAGCAAGTAACAACTGAAACGCCCCGATCACTGATTGAGGCCCGCGCTGGTACTGTTCTTCACCGAACGGCCCCGGCACGGGCCTTTTTCGCGTCCAAAAGGGACCGTGCCGATGGCCGACTACTCCTACGACAACGAGGACTACACCAGCGACACTGCCCCCGACGCTGCGCCACGCCGCGACCCGGATCGTCCCGACCGTGAATCGATCTTCCAGATGCTCGAAGAGCGCAAGGCGCGCTATGCCACCCTCCTGAAAGAGATGGAGATAGACCAGACGTGGATTTACGCCGCTTCCACGTCCAACTCCGGCAAGTTGGAACCCTACATTCAGGGTTTTCCCAAGGAGTTCCGCCTGAAGGTGCTCCCACTGGCGGAGATGGGCGTCAACGTCGCCACCGACGCCATCATGATTGGCGAACGCCCTACCGTTACCGTGGCCCTCCCTACCGACCTCCACCGCAGCAAGGCCGAAGAGAAGCAGCACAAGAACGACCTCAAGGAATGGTGCGAAGGCTTCTTGGAGCAGGTGGATACCCGCTACATCGAGTCGCCGTGGCGCGACGTGGTGAAGAAGGGCTTCGGGCTGGGCGCGGGCATCATCTCCTACGCGATCAATTGGGACGCCATCCCCAAGCCGCCCAAGGAAAAGAAGAACACCCGTAAGGGCAAGATTGCGTGGGCAACATACGAATACGAACGTAAATACTGTTTCCCCTTCGATATTGTCAGCAAGCACCCGATGACCATCTTCCCCGACCCTGACAGTGACCCGCCCTTCGACTATATCGAAGAGGTCGAGGTTGACCTGCGCTCCATGTGCCGCAAGTACCCGCACCTGCTGGACAAGCACCCGGAGTGGGCGGCGCATCTGCGCCCCGCTGCCGGGGAAGCCGGGGCGGGCAGGCCCGTCACCCGCGTCACCTACGTGTCCGGCAAGTATTTTGCCCAATACGTTGACCGGGAACCGCTGCTGATTGAGGGGGCCGACGAGGACGGCGTGGCCGAAAACCCCTGCGGCTACCTGTGGCTGCGGACGGTGTATTCCGGCTTCGGGGAACAGGACGACAAGGGGCGGCTGGAGTACCGGGTCAAGGGACTGGTGCGTTCGGCGCGGGACACGATGGCGTCGGCCATCGCCAACTTCAACTCCCTCGAAGTCATGCGCCAGATTACCGCCTTCGCCCCGCTGCACTTCGCCCACCCCGCGGGATCGGAAGAGGCCCAGCGGCAGGCCGAGAACTTCACCTATGGCCCCGCACAGTCCTTCTTCAGTGACGCCGAACTGCGGCTCCAGAACGTCCCGACACCGCAAGTCCCGCAGGTGGTCTTCCAGAACCAGGAAGTCGTCAACAGCATCCTGCAACTGCACTTCGGCCCGGACATCCAGCGGGGTGTCCACCGCGACGATACGGCGGCAGGCCAGCGCACCCGGCTGCGGCAGGCGCAAGCCCCCTATCAGACCATGAAGGTGGCGATGGAGCAGGCCATCAGTGGCGTGCTCCATGACATCCTGTGCGCCATCCGCGATGAGTTTGATGGCCCCGTAACCGTGTGGAAGAAACTCAGGAACGGGCGCAATCAGGCCATCACGCTTGACCCCAAGCGCATTCCGGCCAAGTTCAACATCACCATTGATCTGTCCCCGCCCACCGAAGAGGAGCGGGACTACCTCATCAAGAAGGGACTGGAACTGCTGGAGCGGGGCGTCATCTCCGAAGAACAGTTCATGACCGAGTACGCCGACATCGAAGACCCCGAAGCCATGATGATCGAGCGCGACGCCGAACAGATCATCAAGCTGGGGCCGGTGCAGGAGTACATCGCCAACGCCGCCATCGAGAAGGTGCAGCAGCGCATCATGACCGAACAAGGCGCGCCGCCGCCCATGCCGATGCAGGGCGCGCCGGGGCCGCAACCGGGGATGACCGGCAGCCAGATGCTCCCCGCCCCCGCTGAAGACATGAGTGTTGGGCCGGGTGGGTTCACGCTGGACGGCGCACAGCCCGCCCCGGAACCGATGGCAGGGCCGGACATTGCCCCCACCTATCAGCCACCGCCCCCGCAGATACGGGGGGTGTAGGGATGGCCGAACGCAAGCCGGTCCGCCCCGGCACGACCGAGTACCTGATGCGGGTACAAGCCCGTGTGGAAGAGAAGTTGTGGGCGCGCATGGAAGACGCCCGCAAGAACGAAGAACTAGCCCGGAAGCCCGATGCCAAGGAACTGCGGGAAGCGCACACCCCGGTGATGGATGAAACCGACCCCGCGGCTTTCCTTGCCGGCCAGCAAGCGTTCGTGGCCCGCTATGGGCAGGAAGCGTGGGACACTGCCGAACAGCGTGCTTTGGCCCGCCAGCGGCGGGATGAAGGCGAGGCGTACTGATGGTAATGCGAAGCACCAACGCTGAGATCGCACAGGCCTACGCGCAGCAGTCCGCTGCCGCCAAGCGGTTGCAGGATGACTGGCGGGCGCGCGTGAAGGCCGATGGCCCCGGTGTCGAGGAAGCGGTCGCTGCCGTCATGGGCGGCATGGACTTGTATGAAGCCGCCTCCAGGTTCCGGGTAGACCCGGCAGCGGTGCATAAGCGCACCAACTACGCCCGTGAGATGGGTTTCAGCCTTGACCCTTCCGTGCAGAGCCGTGCGGACTGGATGACCGAGCGCGATGCCAACCGCGCCGGAGAATACGGCCAGAAAATAGACACCGCTGATCCGGGGAGTGCGGGTGGCCGCTACCGGCTGATCAACCGGCCCGAAGGCCAGCAGATTTACGACAGTGTGGGCAACGCCTTCATTGGCGTCAACATGGCGACGCCGGAGATGTTGCAGGCCGTGGGGCTGGGCGACCGCCCCAGCACCCGGCCTGCCGATGCTGCCACCCTGCCGGGACAAGTGGCCGCCCCTGTCATCAACGGTGCGGTGCAGAACGGTGTCCACGGCAACCCCACGCAGGCCGAACGTGACCTTGGCACGGTGTCCACCCTGCCGGGTGGTGCGACCCGCCCGCCCGCGCCCATTGCCGCGCCGGTCATCACACCGCAGTCGGTTCAACCCCAGCAGCGCATGGCCCTGCCGCGGCTGCAAGCCCCGACGATTGGGTTGGGCAGCGGCATGAACCCCACCGATATGTTTCTGGCTCTGAGTGGAGCGGGCGTGGCCGCACCGCAGTTCCAGCAGCAAGGCATGGCCGCACCCCGCATGATGGTGGCCGATGCCGCACAGATGCAGCCGGAACCGGGGGTGCGCGCCCCGCAAGTGCTGATGCGGGAGGATGCTCCGGTTGCTGCCCCACAACCGGACGGGATGAAGATACGTGCGCTGAGTGCGACTAGTCCGGGTGGTGGAACGGCACAGCCCCAGCAGGAAGACCAGCAAACCCCGCCCGACCCCGGTGGCGGCGCGGTCTTCAACCCGAAGACGGGACAGTGGGAAGCCCCCGGCGGCACGAGTAACGCCGGGAACGCTGGCGGCGGTCCTGCTGGTGGCAGTCAAGGGCGTCCGGGGGAAATCAGGACGGAACCGTTGCCCGATGGCCGTTCTGTGGACTATGAGGCCGTGGCGTACCAGGACGATAACGGTAATACCGTGATCCGCTGGGAACGCGTCGGCAATCCCTACTACCCGCGGGAAGACCCCAGCAATCGGCAGCCCACGCCCCGCGACGCCGCGGCCACCGGGCAAGACAACGCCAATGCCGCGAACGCATGGGCCAACGCCAACGCCACGAACACACTGCTCCCGGCCCAACTGGAGCAAGCCCTCGCCAACGCTGGACTGACGAAGGCGCAGACACAGGCACTCTTGGCGAAACTGCCGGGAGATTTGCTCAAGCAGGCGGCGGACACTGCCGCGGTGTGGGCTGCCATTGACGTGGCCGCCAAGACGCTGAACCTGAACGTAGACAAGTTCTCCTTCGAGAAGGGTCTTGAAGTCGCGAAGTTGACTGGACAGTACGGTGATCAGGCCACGATGGACCGGATCAAGATGTACGGCTACGACGCGCAGGGCAACCCGACGCTCGACACCAGCAAGTTCCTCCACGATAAGGAGTTGAACTACGCCAACTCCCGGCGCGCCGATATGCTGGCGGGCGTCACGCGGTCGAACACCAGCGGCTACATGGATGACGGTTCGGCAACTCTTGAGCGGGAAAAACTCTACGCCGACACCGACATCGCCAACATGGCGGCCCTGTCTGACCGTGCCTACAAAGCGGCACAGGTGGCCCTCGCGCAGGGTGACCAGGCCGAGGCACAGCGGCAGTTCGACATCAGCCATGAACTGAAGAACCGCATCGAGTCCGCCGACCTCGCGCTACGCCAGCAGGCAGCCGAACGGGAATGGCGGCAGAACCCGTCGTCATTCCTTGACCAGGCATGGGCCAGCCGCGGCATGGCTGCACCGACCTTTCAGGCACAGGCCCAACCGCAGGCGCAGATTGCTCCCACACCGGCAGTGGCCGCCCCCCGCATGATGGCGGAACCCGCCCCCGCGGGGATGATGGCCGCGCCAACCTTCCAACCGCAACAGGCGCAACCCGATGGAAGGGGGGTGATAGCCGCACCACAAATGCAGCAGCAGGCGTCGAACGTCCCGGCAGCGATGCGCCCGCTCAACTTTGACGAGATTGAGCGCAGTGGCAGCAACCTGCCGGGGCTGTCGGCGGCCTTCAAGGGTGAGGAACAGCGCAACTACCAGACGGCGGGCGGTGTACCCCGGCTTAGCGCGCAGCGACTCAACTCCCTCAATTCCACGGAGCGTTCCGGCCTCGACGCCTTGTTGAAGGCCACGGGCAATGACAGCCAGACCTACCTCGAAGAATCGCAGAAACTCAGTCGCGTGGGCGAAGGTCCGCAGCAATTCCGTCAACGCAGTGTCGCCGCGCCACGCCTTTATTAGGAGCGAACAATGCCGGGTAAGTTTCCGATGCTTGCGCCCAAGTTCATGCCGGGAGAGATGAAAGAAAAGCCGAAGGGCAAGGACAACAAGAAGAAGTTGGTGGTGAAGAAGAAGGGCAAGTAGCATGGCGGTAAAGCGGCTTGTGATCAAGCGCAGTCCACGACCGGAAGAGGATGAAGAGTTGATGGGCGGGGTAGACCCGTCCATTACTCGCGCCATCCAACCGCCCGTGATTATGGGCACCGAACCGGAGCCGGACTACGCCCCCATCACGCCCGCGGTTGCCGCGCCGGTCTTTCAGCCGGAACCACCGGAACCAGTATTTTCCCCGGAACCAGCGGAACCAGCGCCACTGCCGCCGTGGGCCAACGACCCGCCCGATGCCTTCGGCCAGCCCGCCGATAGCTTCGGCCCCATGCGCCCGCCGCGCACCGGCCCGCAACCGTGGCAACCGACACCGCCTGCTCCCGCGCCCGAACCTGTCCGGTTGCCGGAACCGGAGCCGCTGCCCGCGCCCGTGCAACGCCAACCCGAACCGACCCCGACGCCTGCACCGGAGCCGGAACGCCCGCGCCCGGCTGCGCCCGCCGCGACGCCAGCACCGCCACGAGCGGAGGCGCACCCGACGCCGCGACCGGAAGCCGCGGCAGCCCCCGGCCCGATTGACCACTCCTCGCGGGACGCCTTCGTGCGCTCCATGCTGCCCTACGCCAAGCAAGCGGAGGCCAGCACCGGCATCCCTGCCGAAATCATGATCGCCATCAACCTCAATGAGCAGGGCTGGCAGACGCCCGCACCTGGCAATAACCTGTTTGGGATCAAAGGAGTTAACCCCCGCACCGGGGCCAGCACCGGCCCGGTGGCGACGTGGGAAGACTATGGCAACGGACGGGTGAACATCAAGGACACCTTCCGCGCCTACAGCAGCCCTGCCGAAAGCTACGAGGACTTCGGCAACTTCCTGCGGGACAATCCCCGCTACCACAAGGCGTTGGAGGTGCTGCGACGCACCGGGGATGGCGCGGCGTTCATCAAGGAAGTCCACCGGGCGGGCTATGCCACCGACCCGCAATGGTCGAACAAGATACTGAACATTGCCCGTACCATCCCCACCGATGGCGCGCCCCCGCCGCCCGTCCCCGGCACCGCACCCTATCAGGGACAGATGCGCCCGACGCTGGCCGAAGAACTGGCCGATGCCCAACGCGAAGGACTGGTGCCGCAACCTGTCCGCCCGAACAGCGCGACCTTCGCCTCGCCTGCTGAACGCATTGCCGCGCTGGGGCAGGGCATTGCGGGTATCCCCGGTGAACTGGCCCAGATTCCCGGCAACCTTGTCGCTGGTGCTGGCCGTGCGCTGGATGCGTCTGGTGATGCCTTTGCAGGTGCAGGCGAGTCCTTCGGGCAGGTGTTCAACCCGGACACGACAGCCCTTGAACGATTGGGGGCAGTAGGTGGCGCGGTCGGCGGCACGCTGGCGGGCGCACTCCAGCCCATCAACCCGGAACATTACATCGGCAAGATGGCGTCAGATGCGCTGGCAATGACGCCATTGGCCCCACTGGCTGTACCGCACACTGCGCCGCGGGTGATACGGGCGGCCAACGAAGCGTTGGGCTTCGTGACTAACCTTCAGACCGTAGGAGCAGGCGCGGCCAGTCGCTTGGGGCAACAACTGGCGGACATTGACCCGACCGGCCCGTGGCGCGCCGCGGCGTCGCAACTCGGTGAACGCCTGCCGCCCGTCCCCGAAGGAAATGTGCGGCTGTTCCGGGGCGAAGGGATCAAGCCGGGAGAGGAAATCATTGGCTGGGAGCCGCCGGAATACTCTGCCGCGCGGATATTTGCAGACATGGAGAAGAACAAGCCGGAATATACGGGACGGTATTTCAGCACCGACCGCAATGTGGCAGAGTCCTTTGCCGACCCCTATCTCAACTACGTGGACGTACCCGAAGATGTGGTGCGCCAATACCAGCGCACTGACCCGGCTAGCGGGGAACTTGCCGATGTGATCCTGCCCGACGAGTGGGCGCAGCAACGCAAGGCGGTGCCGCCGGGGCTGGTGCAACAGGCAATGCAGGCGGCGACGCGCTGGGCAGAGCAGACGGGTATGCAACTCGCGGGCATTGACCCCGTAACGGGTCTACGCCGCAGCGAAACGCTGGGCATGAGTATCGGCGCACCGCCGCCGGGTGGTGCGGATGACGCGGCGCGGCTGACGCCGGACACGCCCGCCGCGGTGACGGCCAAGCGCACCAAGATGGGTGTGCCGTGGAAAACGGTAGACCCCAGCCACACGGGTGATGGCGCGCCGCAGATGTCCGGTACGCTGGTGGGCGACAACTGGTTCGTGTTCAAGGTGGGCGACATGGCCCGCCAGTCACCGTCCGAGCCACAGTACGGCGTGTGGGACATCCAGAACAACTTTGTGCAGCGCGGCTTCAAGAAGGCCGGGGACGCCCAGGCGTGGGCGAAGGATCAGGCGGCGGCACGAGCGGCACCGACGAACGCTGCGGATGCCATTACCGATGTCCCGCCCGCGGACGGCCCGAAGTTTGCGATAGGCGACATCGTGAACCCGGTGGATTCACAGGGCAACCTGCTGTCCCCCACGCCGCTGCGCGTCACGGACATTCAGGAACTTCGGGGCGCACGCTACTATCAGGTGGAGGGCAGCAAGACCTACTTCCCCGAAGAACAGTTGGAACCCGTCACCACTGATGCCCCCGTTGACGCTGTACCGCCCGTTGACCCGCCCCTTGGTGGTGCGGACGACGCACTGCCGCCCGGTGGCGGCAGTGGTGCTGATATGCCGCCCGCTGGTACTGCTGGCGATGTTCCTCCCGCGTCTCCGGGCATTGAGTACGGCCATGCCCAGACGGTACGCACGTCCCCGAATACCACCGATGCGCTGCGGGAATCGCTGGAAAGCCCCATCCTGACCTACCCCAACCGCCGCAGCACCGAAGCCCTCTACGAACGGGCAAAAGCCCGCGTGGATGCTGATCGGGAGGCGGCCTACGACGAAATCATGGATGCCGAACGCCACACCGATGAGGATGTGGCCGCCGGACAAATCATCGAGCGGATGCTGATGCTGGAAGGCACGCCGGAGTCCATCGCCCGCGCCACGCGCCTGCTGGGAAAGATGGCCGAGACAGGGCTGGAAGCGGGCCGCACGGCGCAGGCATTCTCCATCTGGAACCGGATGACGCCGGAAGGCCAGTTGCTCCACGCCAAGAAGATGGTGAACGCTGCCGAGAAGAGCCGTGGGGCCAAGCGCACCTCCAAGCGGCTGGGCGATGTCGCCATTGACCTGGAGAAGAAGAAGGCCACCGAGAAGACCCGGCAGAGTCGGCAAAAGGCGAAGTGGGCCAAGGATGACGCCGACGAGGTGGCCGACTCCATCGAAGAGATGGCCGACGATGCCGATGCCGTTGCTGGCGGTCGCGGTAGTGGTGGCACGGGCGGCAGCGGCGCGAAGGGGAAGAGCAAGACGCCCCGCGAGCCCAAGGCGAGCAAGGCCCGCCGTACCGCCGTGGAGAAGGCCATCATCTTCTTCGAAAGCGAAGGGCGCGCGCCGTTCCCGCCCGGTAGCCCGGAGGCTGATGCCCTGACCCGCATGAAGAAGTTGGCGCAGGAGACGGGCTGGACGATGCCCCATGATGTCGCCAACGACTTGCAGGTCTGGGTGGCGGAAGCCAAGCAACTGAAGGGCGAAGACCGGATACAGAAACTACGCGACATCGTAGACATCATGGCGACCGAGTACCTGCCGATGCTGGAGCAGCGGTCGCTGGACTACCGTGCCTCCCAAGACCTCATCAAGCGCACAGAGCAAACGCTGGCCGACGTGGTACAGCGCGGGCGACTGCCGCGCCAGATTGCGCCGCCCGCCAGTCTGGAGTCGCAAATCCTCAATGAGGTCAAGCGGGTGTATGACCGGCTGGGCGAAGTGATGCCCGAAGGGGTGGCGCGCCTGCTCAACGACACACTGGACACCATCAAGGGCATGGACATTGGCGACCCCGCCCGCCTTGCCGAAGCCCAACGCCTTATCCGCGAGAACATCGGACAGGGGGTGTTGGGGCCACTGCGGGAGATGGAAGCCGCGGCGCAGCAGTCGGGCGCGCTGATCAAGAAGGCCGAGCAATTCGTGAACGTGCTGGCAGACGCCGGACGCAACCCCACGCTGTTGAACCTTACCGATGAACAGGTGAAGGGACTGGCGACGCTCAAGCGCAACGCCAACCGAGTGGGGTATCTGCTTTCTCCTGCCCGTCGTCAGGAACTCGCCAACTGGCTGGACGGTATCAAGGGCTTCCGTAAGGGTAGTACAGAAGAAGCAGAAGCTATCCGTGAATACATCACCCGCCTGACGACCGGGGACATTGCTGATGAGATTGCCGCCGCCGTGGATGATTTTGAGACGGCGCGCGACGGACTGTGGCGGGTGGAACGCCTCACCGCATGGCTGGGCGACCTGGGACGCAACCCCGGCAAGATGCAACTGCTGGACGAGGATGCCGCGGCCTTTGCCGAGATACGGCGGCTGGCAAACCGCATGGGCTTCACGCTCCCGGGCTTTGACCGCACCGCTTTCCTCGACGCGGTATCGGCAGCCCGCCAGATGCCCGAAGGGCCAGCCAAGGTCGCCAAGGTCAAAGAGTTGGGGCAACAACTCCGCGACCATGTGCTGCCCGGACTCCGCAAGCAGTGGGCGGAAGGCCCGCACCCCCGCACCGAAGGCCAGTGGGCTAAGTGGCAGGAGTCCAACCTGCGCTACATCATTGACCGCGAGGAGCGGGTGGTGCAGCCCCGCATCACCAGAGAGGTGGATCAGGCGGTACAACGGGTGCGGCGCGCCGTGCGGGAACAGGACATCGAACTGCCGGAAGCCATCACGCAGGAGATGTTCGCACGCAGCGAAGAGGTGCGGCTGTTGCCGGACGGTTCCCCCGAACGCTGGCGCAAGGGCGCGGAGTTCATGGCGTGGACGCAGGAACTCATCCCGCCGACCCGCTGGCAGCAGGTACTGGAGATGACGGGTCTGCCCCGTGTGTTTCTGGCAACCGCTGACGCTTCGGCCCTCCTGCGGCAAGGTGTGATGCTGGCCGTGGGCCATCCGGCGTCCTTCGTCAGCAACATCCGCCCGATGGTCAAGGCGATGTTTGACGGGGAAGTTGCTGCCCAGATTGATGCTGCCCTGCACACCCGCGCACGGGCCAAGCAAGCAGAAGGGGCTGGACTCTACCTTGCTCCCCGCGGCTACGACGCCAAGATAACCCACCGCGAAGAGCAGTTCATGTCCCGACTGGTGGGCAAGGTGCCACTGGTGGGTGGCATCCATCGCGGCTCACAGGACGCCTACGTGACCTTCCTGAACAAGATGCGGGCCGACATCTTCGACGGCATCGTGACCAAGTGGGAGAAGAACGGCTACCAGTACACCGACAAAGACCTGGCAGACATCGCACAGTGGGCGAATTGGGCGACGGGCCGCGGCGACCTGGGGATACTGGAACGCATCAGCCCGCTGTTGTCGGCGGGACTCTTCTCCCCGCGCTTTACTGCCTCCCGCATTCAAGCCCCCTACGCTGGGGTGAAGGCGGCGTATTCCCTGCTGGGTGGTGCGGAACTGACACCGGGGGCAGCCTACTCCCGTGCCGTGGCCCTTGAGGTCGGCAAGGACTGGGCGGCGTACATGGCGGGCGGGCTGGTCTTTCTGGCCTTCCTGCAAGCCAACGGGGCCGAGATTGAGATGGACCCCCGCAGTGCCGACTTCGGCAAGTGGCGGTACGGCAACATCCGCGGTGACATCTGGGGCGGCGAACAGCAGATGGCGCGGCTGGCCGCACAGTTCATCACCGAGGAGCGCAAGACTTCATCGGGGAACATTGACAAGGCCGACCGCTGGGAAACCGTAGGACGGTTTCTGCAATCCAAGTTGGCCCCGACTCCCGGTGCGGCGGTCAACTTCCTGCGCGGTGAGGACTTCAGCGGCAAAGACCTGTACGGGCAAGCCCCGCCCGATTCCTTGACATCTGCCATCTCTGGCATGGTACAGGATGCCACCGGCATGGAACTGCCGGGGTTGCCTGCGCCCGTTGGGGGGCTGAGCAACCAGGCGTTGCGGCTGATGGTCCCGATGATTGTCCAGACCATGATTGAAGCCTACCAGCAGGAAGGCATGGATGGTATGGCTCTTGCCGGGGTCACGTCGTTCTTTGGCCAAGGTGTGCAGTCCTACGAGACGGTGCGGGATGCCCAGAACGCTGAGGCGGTGGCCCGCTTTGGGGTAAAGTACGACGCCAAGGACAACAAGGGACGGCTGGAACTCACGCAGGCTGAACGGCGGGAAGTCAACGAAAGCGAACGGGTAGCCGCCAGCATCGAGCAGTATCCATCCGCTGTGGAAGAAGACCCCAAGCAGACGGCACGGCTGGCGTCGGAACTCTATCAGGCCCGCAAGGAGCCGATGGAAACCGATGCCGCCGAAGCCTTCTCCATCCGGTCGGGTGCAGATTTGCGGCGGGCAGTGCAGTCGTTCAAGGCGGCACGCTTCGAGTCGGCGCAGACCACCATCCAGAACGAACTACTGGCAGAGGCACGGGGCGAACGCACCGACGCCAACCTGGCGGATATGTTCGGGGAGAAATACTGGAGTACGGAAGTGCCGGAGAAGAACGGGGAACTGGACTTCCCTGCCCTGCGTGCCGCCCGTGCCAAGGTGCTGGACGAGGCCCGCGCCCAGGGCATTGACCCCAACTATATCACCGGCACTGGCAAGGGAACGTTCCGGGGAGAGCGGTTCGCCAACCCCAAGGTGCGGGCGACGGTGGAAGCCTATGAGCAGGCAATGGAAACCCTGCGCCCGTACTTCGAGATAGCGGAGGCGGTGCAGCGTCGCGTGCCTGCCTACGCCCAGATTGCCGCACGGGTAGAAGCGTTGCCGGAAGGTTCGCCCGAACGCCGCCGTATGGAACAGACCCCCATGTACAACGCCTACGAGCGGGCGGTAACCAACGAGAAGATGCGGTTGCGGCGCACCAACCCTGCCATCCAGCAGGCGGGAGCAACGTGGTACGAATGGCAGAAGCCTGACCCGGCTCCCGGTAGTTTGCCCGCAGTGCCGAAACTGCCGTCGCTGCCCGTGTTGCCTTCGCTCACGAGTGCGCGCTAGGGCAGTTTGCCAATCTCTGCAAGACAGTTGGCAGGACTACCGGAGCCGCCAGCGTTGAGCGGATTGCGATAGACCGCTGCCGCCTGATAGCAATTGGTGATCAGTTTCCCCCGTTGGTACGGCGTCAGTTTATCGCTAACGGGCTCCGTCGTGGCCGCCGCCACCGTCGTAGGCTCAGGGAGGGTAAAGGGTCGGGCCGTTTGTTGGCCGATTACCAATCCTACCAGTAGCGCCGCCAACATGACCAGTACCAGGACAAGCCGTTCCATTGCGCGCCTCCACACACCGATGTTGTTGGAGAGTATAGCACGGAACCCAGGGGATGAGCGCAATGAACCGTTTGGAAATGGAATGGTGGCGGTGCGCCAAGTGTGGGCGCAAACTGGCACTCCTGTCACTCGCCCCCGGCAGCACCATTGAGATCAAGTGCCATTGCAACACATTCAATACCAAGACAGCCGCTACCGCTGGTGCCTTGGCAACGGCGGCGCACTAACCATTGTTGCAGTTACAACAGCGCGTGTGTTAGTCTATAACTAACAACCGAAGAGTAAGGCCATCAAGGCCCGGAACAAGACCCATTGAGGTCTGCTGTTCCGGGCCTTTTTTGTTGTCTTGTGGAACCACCCAAGGGGGGAACTGATGTCCGGCGAACAGGAAGTTTTCGGCGCAGAAGCAACGGCGGTTGAAGAACAACTGCTGCCTTCGGATGCCGAGGACCACTCAAACGACGCAGGGGCAGACCAGTCCGACGGATTCTCGGAAGCCGATCTGATCGCACTACTGGACGCACGGGTAGGCACCCGGCTGGAACAGCAGATGGCGCGGGAACTCGCCAAGCTCTACCAGGGCATTCAAGGGCTGACCGACCGTGCCGCCGCCAAGCAGCAACAGCGCATTGATGTGCTGGAACAGAAACTGGCGGTCGCCATCCAGTACGCCGAAGAGATGTCCGACCCCGAACGGGTAGCAGCCCTGCGGGCGCAACAGGCGCAAGCCGAACGCGACCGCGAACTGGCCGAACTGAAGGCCGAACGCGATGCCCTGCGGGAACGGCAGAACGCCACCCCGCAAGAGCGTAGCGAAGTTGAGGCTGAACAGGCCGACTTGCAGCGGTGGTTCAACGAGGAAGCCGGTGTCCGGCTCCAGCGGTACGCCACCAACGCAGGCGTGAGCCTGAGTGATCCCGCCATCCAGAGCAAGTGGCCCAAGGTCATGCCCACCCGTGCCGACGGGCGCATTGACCGGGTGGCCTTCGAGGACAGCATTCAGGCACTCATTGACGCCGCCGCTGAAGCCAGTGAGCGGGCCGCCAAGGTGAACCGCCCGCGGGCCACACCGGACAACACCCGTGCTGCCGGTGGCGTCCGCAGCAACGCCGACCTCTGGGATGACTTCGGCGCAGGCAAGATTGGCTGGTCGCCCGCGGTGCAGGCGGCAGGCAAGGCACTGGGCGTGCTGTAAAGCCCCGGTGCAGGCGGCATGACAACGAGAGGAGCAAGCACACATGGCGACGGTACAGAGCAGCTACGGGCGCAATGTCCTGTTCAACCACTTCGCAGGGCCGGAGATTCCGGTCGCCAACGCTGTCGCCTACGGCACGTCCGCGGGCGGCTGCAACTACTACCTGGGCGATTTCGCCGTCAAGGGCGACCTGGCCGAGACCGATACCGGCGTGGTCGCGCTCGCCAAGTCGGGCGGCTTTGTCCGCATCAGCGGCAACGACGAGAACGGCAAGGGCGTCACCATCGGCACCGAAGTCTGCCTCAGTGCTGCCCTCAACGGCACGCTGGCGATTGAGGCGCGGCTGGAGATGCAAGCCCTCACCGCCCGCGTGGTGTGGCTCGGCTTCTGCGGCACCCATGCCGACGACGCCGCCGAACCCCTGACCGCCACCGCCACCACCCTGACCCTGACCGCTACCGATATCTGCGGCTTCGTGTTCGACAGCCAACTGACCGCCGGGACCAAATGGCATATGCCCTACAAGGGCGGCACTACCACCGGCCCCACCCTCTCCACCACGGTGGAAAGCAACGTGGCGGCGGTCGCCGCCGAGTGCGACGTGCTGCGGGTCGAGATTGACCCCAACGGCACCGCCCGCTGGTACATCAACGGCATTCTGGAGCAGGAAGTGGCGGGCGCAGTTTCCCCCACCGCCCTGCTCTCCGGCTTCGTGGGCTGCTGGGGTACGACCACCACGGCTGCCGACGCCGACGTGGACTACCTGGCCGTGGAGTTCAACACCGATTGGACGCGCTAAGTCCAGCATAACGGATTGTAGCGCATTCAGGGTAACAAGGAGACAACAACGATGGCGACGGGGATCACGACGACGGGGGTACTTTCCGACAGCCTCAATAGCATTGTGGCGTCGGCGCGGTCGCGGCGGGAATACGAAGCAGTCATCCCGCAGTTGGTAGACCGTGTTGATCTTGATGCAAACACGGGTGTCAGTTGGAAAGAAGTGCTCTTCGAGCAGATTGATGCTCAAAGTGTTACTGAAACAACCAATCTGGACAACCCGCAGCGGTTCGATGATTCGTCCCTGACGATCACGCCGCAGATGATTCAGATTCAGACGGTCATCACCGACAAGACCAAGCGCAACCTGTCCAGCAAGTCGCTGGCGCAGATTGGCAAACTGGCGGGCAACGCCATGATGCGCAAGCGCGACGAGGACGGTCTGACGGCGATGGACGGCTCCACCACGCAGTTGGGAACGGCCAACGTGCCGCTGACCACCGGCGACATCGCCGCCGCCCGCTACCGCATCACCTCCAACCCCACCGAGAAGGGCAATCTGCCCATCAGCGGGGTCTTCCACGGCTACCAGTTGAAGCACTTCTTCGACGAACTGGTGTCGGGCGTCGGCTCCTACCCGGTGCCGGAAGGCGCGACCGCCCAGGTGTTCAAGAACGGCTACAATCTGCCAATCGCGAACGTCAACATCCATGAGGATGGAAACATAGCGCTTGATAGCAATGATGATGCCAAGGGCTTCGTCTTCGCCAAAGAAGCGTGGATTTTGGTCAACGGCATGAGCATCAAGACCGAGACCGACCGCAAGCCGGGTCTGGGTGGCGGTGCTGATGTGCTGTACATGACCGACGAGTACGCGTTCGGGGAGCGCAGCGCAGGAAACTGGTCGTTCGAGCTGATTGGAGATGCTAGCGCACCCCAGTAAATCATAGCGTAGTTTGATGCTGGTTAGTAGCGCAGATGAGGGGCGTATGAAGCCAATCGCAGAAGAGGCCGGAGATATTGTCGGATGGTTTACGGCGGGTCAACGCATTGAGTTGCGGACGCGTGCCGTGTTCGATGACGAACCAGCCTACCTGTTGGCGGAGTTCATCCGCCCCTCGCGCTCATCCCGGAGCAAGAGCAGATATCAATTTTTGTCGGTGGTGCGCAACGACCGGCTGGTGACGGCGCAGGTCTACCTGGGGCCAGCGGCCAACTTCGCGGCTGACCAGTTCCAAATCCCCGGCGGGGAAATCTTCGAGGGCCGCGGGCGTGTCTGGCACACCGTGGCGGAGCTACGGGAGATTGCCGACGAACTGCGCTCCCTACGGCCCCGGCGGGAACTGGAACCCACCGACCTTCAGGCCGCCTTCCGCAACTTCTCGGAAGAACGGGTGCGGCAGGCGCGGCATATCTCCACCTTTGGCGCAGGCGTGAAGTTGCAGCGGGACTAGACCGCACGAGTACCTAGGAGTGGACGCGATGGTAAGCGCACCAGGTCTTGACGTAGCAGCATCTCAGAAGGAGCGGATGGTCGTCACCAACGACGATTGGGAAAAGTTGGTGAACCAGCACGCGGATGCCGCCCCCGGCACCTACTTGCAGGAGGGCGAAGTCCTGAGCAGCGGGCTTGGCCGCGGCGAAGAAGACCTGGTTCCCATGAAGATCGAATCGCTGCGCTTCAAGGGCTACGTCGAGGTCTGGGACAACCGCACGGGCATCCTGAGTCTCCAACCGTGGTGGTTGCTGTACCAGACGATGCGGAAGCGCCGGGAAGATGGGTCGCTGGTGTTCACCCGCACCAACCCCCATATCGCCCCGGACTACGGCGAGGACTTGTTCTGCCCGCTCAACCCGGACGCCCCGCAGGATGGCTACCTGCCCAACTTCAGCGGGCGCGGGTTCCGCCCCTGCCGCAAGAAGCACATCCCCCATCAGGAGGGGCTGGAGCGGCACGTCATCAAGACGCACGGGCGGGCGTGGGAAGCGATGCAGCGGGAGCGGGTGGCCCGTGAACGGGAAGAAGACCGCCAGTTGCAGCGGGAGCAAATCGAGAGCAACCGCGAGATCATGCGGATGATGGCGCGGCAACAGATGGGCAACGTGGACATCTCCAGCGTAACGCAGAGTGCCATCGTTGAGCCTGCGAACTTCAGTTACGTGCCTGCGCCCACGGAGCCGGTGAAGGTGCGGGTGCCGCGTCTTCAGCGCGAAGGCCACCGCACCTGTGAGGTCTGTGGCGAAGAGTTTACCGGCAAGAACAACGGCGGTGCGACGCTTCTACTCGCACGCCACAAGAAGGCGGCGCACCCGGTCAGCGAGTAGCGAGCCTTCCCCGTCACGTACTGGCTAACCAGTCTGTGGAAGGAGCAAGCAAGTGCCGAACAACCAGAACCGCGTCTATGCCGGGTTTGCCCGTGGCACCGGCGACATCAGTCGCAAGCAGGCCAACGCCAAGGGCATCCCCCTCATCCTCGTGCCGACCGACGGGCGCGACCTGCACATTGTCCAGACGGGCGACGAGCGGGTGGACTTCAATGTGTCCAACCCGACCAACCCGACGCTGTACATTCATAGCGCCACCACCCCGGCCACCGATTACCTGTCGTTCTCCCACAACGCCAACACTGGCACTATCGCCTCGGTGGGCGGCAGCATCACGCTGTCCCCGGCCACCGACGTGATCTTTGCCGATGGCACGGGCCTGCTGATTGGCAACGCTGTCAACGTCACCATCAGCGACGGCGACGGCTCCACCAACCTGGTGCCGGAAGTGCAGATTATCGGCACCGCCAAGGCCGACAGTTCGCTGCTGCTGGCGTCGTTCAACGAGACCAACGACACCACCGTCTCCCCGATGATCGCCTTCCTGAAGTCCGGCCACGCCACCGCGGGCGGCAATACCGTGGTCGCCGCCTCCGAAGTGCTGGGCAGCATTACGGCTTTCGGTGCGGACGGCGCGGACTTTGAAAGCCCCGCTGCCGCCATCCGCTTCGAGGTGGACGGCTCGGCGGGCGTGGGCGATATGCCGGGGCGCATCATCTTCCTGACCACGGCGGACGGCGCGGAAGCCCTCAGTGAGGTCTTCCGCATCACCAGCGCACAGAACGTCAGCATCGCCCTCGGCAACGGCCTGTTCATCGGCAGCACGGCGGGCGTGGCGGTGGGCGGCATCACCCCCAACGCCCAGGTGACGGGTACGACCGCCACCACCGGCTCGCTGGTGCTGGGAACATGGTCCACCACCGACGCCACGCAGTCGGAACTGATGTTCGTCAAGTCCGGCAACGGCACGATTGGCTCGGCCACCGTGGTGGCGGCGGACGAAATCCTGGGGGCAATCACGTGGTACGCCGATAACGGCACCAACTTCAACACGCCCGCAGCGCGCATTGGGGCCGCGGTTGACGGCACGCCCGGGGCTGCCGATATGCCGGGGCGCATCGTGTTCTCGGTGACGGCAGACGGCGCGGCCACCCTGACCGAAGCAGCGCGGTTTACCCAGAACGGTGTGCTGACGACGCTGGCCGGGGCGGTGACGAACGTCGCGGCCTGGGGCGCAGCCATCCACGGCGGCGGCATTGCCTTCACCGACGTGCTGAACGCCTGGATTGACGACGCCACCCACGGCGACGGCACCACCACCCACTACATCGGCAACCAGACCATCACCACCAGTTCCGACGTGCGCCTCAAGCGGGACATCGAGGACACCAAGGTGGATGCGATGGGCATCTTCCGCCAGATGCGGGTGGTGGACTTCTTCTGGACTGACCCCGACGGCAACGGGCTTGACCAGCAGAACAAGCGGGGCAAGTTCGTCGGGATGCTGGCGCAGGAGATGGTTGACCTCGCCCCGTGGATCATCAACGCCCAAGACCCGAAGTGTCCGGTGTGCCGCGGCGGCAAGGAATGCGACACCCACAAGAGCCGCTGGTTCGTGGACTACGTTCACCTTGTCCCCGCCGTGGTCAAGGGGCTTCAGCAGCTTGATGAGCGCATCGCCGCCCTCGAAGCCGCCGACGGCAAGAAGAGCAAGAAGTAAGGAGTCGCAACGATGGTTGAGAACCTGATTGCGGATGCGGAAGCGGTAGTGGCAGAGGCGGCGGGCAATGCGCCCGCTGCCACCGTCACCCTGCCCGCTGGCACGCTGAAGCGGTTGCAGGCGATGGCGCAGGAGCGCGACGCCGCCCTTCAGAAGTTGCTGGTGGCCTACCAGAACGAGATCAACAAGGTGCTGCTGTACGCGCTGGAAGCGATGGACGTGACTGGCGGCATCCAGAGCGTTGACCCGGTAACGGGCGTGGTGACGCTGGGGCCAGCACAGGAAGGATAACGACATGGGGGCTGTAGGCGGCTACGGCAAGATTGTCAGTGTCTCCAAGACCATCGCGGCGGGCGGCAACTACGACGCCAACGATGTGTTGAGCAACAGTGCCAGCAACGGCGCAGGCACCGATTGGGACTTCGAGGACTGCGCCCGTGGCAACGGTGGGTCTTTTGAAATCCGCGGCGTGCGGTTTTACTGCTCGGCGGGCGGTGTGGCCCTTACGCCGCGGCTGCACCTGTTCACCACCGCCCCGACTACTTCGGAGATGGACGACGCGGCCACCTTCAACCTCACGACCGCGGATAGGACGAAGTACAAGGGCTACATTGAACCCTCAGCGGCCTTTGCGGACATGGGCGACTTCGCCTTTGCCCAGAATGATGACCTCGCCAAGCAGATTACCTGCGCCAGTGGCAGCCGCGACCTGTACGGCATTCTGGAGACGAGGACGGCAGAGACGGGCGAATCCGCCAACATGACCATCACGGTCGAGTTGGAAATCATCCAGTTCTAAGTGAGGTAACGATGCCCCCTACCATGCTCCTACGGAAGAAGCGCAGTGGCGGCTACCAGTACGACGCCGTGCCGGAGTACGCCATTGATTACACCAAGTCCGTGGACACATGGTGGGAGGGGCATCCGCTCAACCCCAACCGCTACCGCGGACGCAGCATCGCCCACCCGAAGCCCTACCTGTATGCCGCCAACTACGAGACGCTCCAGGACGCCATTGACGCACTGCCCGCCACCGGCGGCACCATCTTCCTGCCCGCCAACACCATTGAGACCGCCTACGCCTACAGCGAAGTCGTGGCGAAGTCTAACGTGCATTTCGTCGGGCAGGGGCAAGGCGTCACCTTCGTGCATGAGATTCAAATCTTCACGCACGAAGACACCCGCGACTACACCACCTTTCAGGTGGCCCTCGACGCCGGGAACGCCGCCGCGCTCGCCATCGCCAACAACCGGATGAGCAACTTCTACTTCGGGGACATCACCTTCGATGGCACCGGCCTTACCCCCGATTGGGATGAGAACCACCACACCACGGGGTACGCCATCTTCCTGCGGACAGTCAAGGATGTGGTGATTGAACACTGCACCTTCCAGAACTACACCGACCTGATGGAGTGGCACCCCGGACTCATAGCAGGCAACGCACTGATTGACAACGTGTGGGCGCTAAACTGCACTTTCTCTGGGACTGCTCGCTACGCGTTTTTCCTTGATGGCGCGCACGGTTGCGGGGTGGTGAACTGCACGCTGGCCGACGAGTTCGGTAGTGGCGGCATCCTGGGGCTGACCAATACCGACTACACCATTGATGTCAATCAGGACACGCTGTACAGCCGTGCCGAGATGCGTAACGGCCAGTATTGGGTAATTTCTCGCTGCACCACCAGCAGCACCAGCACCTTCGTGCAGATGACGGCGGGGCCGGTGCTGGTCGAATACTGCAACAGTCTGGTCAACAGCCCCAAGTTCGTTCACCTGCTCGCCAAGTGTTCCCGACTGGCCGCCTCCGATGGCGTGCAGTACGACAACCAGGGCAGCATCATCCGCAACAACACGCTCAATAACTGCAATCAGATTTTGTACATCGATGGTAGTACCGGCGACGACGGCTGTGTGGGGTCGGAGTTCGCCGCCATCACCGGGCAGTATCAGGTGCTGAATAACACGCTGGCTGCCGCCGTCAGCTTCGTGGAAGTGGTGACGGAAGTGGCCCCCGTGACCACTCCCAACGTCGTGAGCGGCAATACCCGCAACGGCTCGCCCGTACCGTAAAGGAGCCGTATCGTGCCGAGCGCAGTCAGCGTCGTGACCAAGGCGGTGGCCCGCCAAGCCCTGTCCGAGAGGTTGAACGATTGGTGGTTGACGGAAACCACCAATACGGGCAACGTTGGCAAAACCACGGCGGTATCCTCCAGTCTGATTGGACAGGGCGATAATGCCGTGGCCGATAAGTACCAACTTATCACCGAAGGCACCAACAACGGTGAGTGGCGGCTGATTACCACGTCGGAAAACGACGACGGCACCACCACCGCCATCCTTGCCTACACCGCGCAGGTGGCTTCCAGCACCACGTGGGAACTGCACACCTTCCCGCCCGCCATGCTGCACCGCGCCATCAACCTTGCCATCACCGACGCCTATCCCGCTGTCTACCGCCCCATCACCGGCTTTGCGCTGGGCGTGAACGGGCAGGCGTGGTACAACACGCCGCGGGCGATGCAGGACATCCTGCGGGTATCCGTGATGGTGCAGGACAAGGTGGTCAAGGACGATTTCAACCGCTCCACCAATGCCAGTACCGCCGGGACGGACTACACCGCCAGCGTGGGGACGTGGGGCATCGTTGACCAGAAACTCTACAGTGAGTCCGATGACGATGGCGACCTGCTGTACCGCGACGTGGAAATCAAGGACGGGCTATGGCAGGCCACCGTCGCCGGATCGCTCGACAGCGATACCGACTACCGCTCCCCGGTGCTGGTGTTCCGCAAGGATGCCGATGACGCTGACACCTACCTCGGTGTGCGCCTGCGCAACAACCTCGTGCAGTTGCTCCGGGTGTCCAATGGCACCACCACGGTGCTGTCCAGTGCCGCCCTGACCACCAGCAATGGCGTGGACTACATCGTGCGGGTGTGGGCGGTGGGCGCGTGGGTACGGGTGTTCGTGGACAGCGTGGAGTATATCTCCTACCAGTTGCTCGGCACCGATGCCAAGTACGCCAACTACGATCAGGCCGGGTTCCGGTTGGACAAGGGCGGCACGCCGTCCTCGTCGGCCCGCTGGAACGACTGGCGGGTACACAAGGCGGGCAACTTCGTGGAGATCAGCGACTTCGAGCAGGCCCCCGACCGCCGCGCCTTCCGCCTCGGCGCAGCGGGCTACACCCCCGACCTCCAGAATGAGTCGCTGATTGTCATCGAAGGCCGCGCGCCGCTGACGGTGCTGCCCGCCGACACGCTGGCGGGGACCACCTACGGCGACGTGGGCGACGACAGCACCGCCACACTGGAGATTGCCACCGATGACCCGGCATGGCAACTGCTGCTGGACTACGCCGTGGCCCGCCTGTACCGGCTGGCAGCACAACCGGGGTCGCCCTTCTCCCCCGATGACCGGGCCATGTACGCCGCGGCCGCGCAGGCAGAACTGGCGAACGCCGAACGCTTGAAGGGGAAGGCTGCCATGCCGCGGCCCCGCAAACTGCTGGGCTACCCGCAGTAGGAGGCGCAGATGCCCACACCGCAACGCGCCCCCATCACGATAACGTCCGGCTCGACCGTGCTTGAAGTATTGCCGGAGCAGGACAGTTGGACGCGCCGTGCCGCCGAAGGACGCCCGCCCGTGGGCAAACTGGTGCTGCGGGACTTCTCCCGCGGCCTCGGCCACTTCTCGCTGGATGCTGAACCGGGCGGGTATCTGATAGGTAC
>CAZZDD010000035.1:0-2103 GCA_964652185.1 uncultured Candidatus Peribacteria bacterium
GGTTCGAAGGACGCGACGCCCGTGATCCTCGGTGAGCTGACCGCGAAGCATCCGAACCTGCGCGTCGTGCGCCATCCCGAGAACGGCGGCTACGGCATGGCGGTCCGCGCGGGGTGCGACGCGGCGGCGGGGGAGTGGATCGCGTTCATGGACAGCGACGGCCAATTCAAGATCGATGATTTGTCTGGCTTGCTGCCGTATCTTGAGGATTTCGCGTTCGTCGCGGGGCGCCGCCGCAAGCGTGCGGATCCGTTGCCGCGCGTGCTCTACGGAAAGGTGCTCGCGTTTTTCAATCTGTTCGTGTTCGGCATGTGGGTGCGCGACGTGAATTGCGGTTTGAAAGTCTTCCGTCGCGAGATCTGGCAGACGATCCGCCCGGAGCACGGCATCGAGAAGCTCTTCAACGCCGAAATGTTCCTGCGCCTGAAGAAAGCGGGCATTCCCTGGAAACAGGTTCCCGTGCCGCACCATCCTCGCCGCGGAGGCGTGCCCACGGGGGCATCGGGTCGAGCGTTGCAGCGCATGTTCAAGGAAGTCGCCGCCCTACGAAAGGCGATGCGGTAAGAACGGTTATTTCGTTCTTCCTCTTTTTGCGATGGTCTTCGGCACGTACTTCCACTCGAGGCAAGCGCGCGCTTTTTTTACTTCAGGATAGGAATCCGCGTGTTTTGCGCCCCACATCATGAAGACGTGTTTTTCCCCTTTCGTTACGCCTTCGCTCGGATGCCAGTTTTCGAACGTCGCGGGCGTGCCGTCTACATTGTATAACTTCCCGTCGTTGCCTTTGATCAGACCGAGCCAGGTTTCTGACGGTTTCTCGGGCATTCTGTAGACGAAGCTATTCTCTTCTTTGGTATCGATGATGACCGGCGTTGCGGAATGGGCGACGGCAAGCTTCATGACGTCCGTAAACGTCATGGTATCAGGGCTGAGGTAGTACCAGCTGCCTGTTTCCGGATTCCATACCGCGTCCTTCAGGACGTATTCCGGCCGCTTCGGTTCGGCGCCTGGCTCTGGAGGTGCTTCTTCGACGTCATTCGCCGTTTCCACAATCCGTTCCTTCGGTCCGCCGATGTTCGCCAATTCTTTTTGGACGACGGGTTTCGTGAACGCATCGAGAGGATTTCGCGTCGATGCGAGAGCCTGGGAATAGAGCCAAGAAGCGATGGTGCGCATCGATGCCTGCGTGCCGTTTTGTTCACCGTCGGCAGCTCTCTTCCATTGCCGGGCGCTCTCCAGCGCTTGCTGCGCGTTCGCGTCGTTCCCTGCTGCAAGGAGGGCATTCGTTGTCTTTGCCAGCGAAGAGTACTCGTGACTGCTCGCTTCGAGGTCTTTCAGCGCGCTGTCGATGTCTCCGCGGGAGAGGAGGATGTCCGCACGCGTTTTATGTGCTTCGGCGTTATCGGGGTTGATGGTGAGCAGATCGTTCGCGTTTTTGAGTAGCTTGGATTCGCCTATGAAGCGCAGTGCGCTATTTGCCGTGTCATCGAACGCTTCCTTTGCCGGTCTGCTTTCGCGATTGACGGGGCCGAAAGAGCCCTTCGCAGCGATCGCGAGATGCTCCGCAAGTTCCGGCGCATCGTCCGCCGACGCGCGCGCAAGGGCGACCATTTCCGCGGCGAGGGCCGGCGACTTCGGTTTCTTTTTGTAGAATGAGGTCTTCGCGGCGAGGGCATCGGCGGGCGTCATCAAGCCGGCTGACACGAGTTCCCCGTACACGGAGAAGACGGTCATCTGATCGTCTGACGATCCTGCCAATACTTTCATCTGCGCGGCTATGTAGTCCGATTCAATCTTCGAGAGAGCCAGGTCGTCGCGGCTGAGCAAACCATGCATGCCGACGTACGCGCGACGAAGATCCTTTATTTCGAGAGAAACCTTAAATATTTGGACGAGGACAGCTTTTGCCATCTCGGGGTCTTTCATGATCTCCGTGTTATTCGCGTGCAGGGTGATTATTTCGTCGATTTGCTCTGCTCCCTTTTTTTCCCGAACGGATTGAAGCAATTTTTCGCGGTTATTCTTATACTCCTGTTCGTCGAAGGTCGGCGCCTGTTGTGCGGCATTGATTTGAGCGACCACAACCTCGGTCGGTTTTTTGGG